>JASHSZ010000041.1 GCA_030040815.1 Streptosporangiaceae bacterium | reverse complement strand
CGAGCCGGACGTCAGCGGCATCGCGTTGTGCTCGACCGTCCCCTCGGTGCTGCACGAGCTCCGCGAAATGTGCCGCCGGTATTACGGCGACGTGCCGGCGATCATCGTCGAGCCGGGGGTGAAGACCGGCGTGCCCCTGCGCTACGACAACCCGAAGGAAGTCGGCAGCGACCGCATCATGAACGCGGTGGCGGCCGTGCACCTGTACGGCGGGCCGGCGATCGTGGTCGACTTCGGCACCTCGACGAACTTCGACGCGGTGAGCGAACGCGGGGAATTCGTGGGCGGCGCGCTCGCGCCGGGCATCGAGATCTCGGTAGACGCATTGTCGCGGCGCGCGGCGCAGCTGCTGAAGGTGGAGATCGCGAGGCCCGGCCGGGTCATCGGCAAGAGCACCGTTGAGGCGCTGCAGTCTGGCATCATCTTCGGCTTCGCCGGCCAGGTCGAAGGCATCGCTACCCGCATGGCGGCCGAGCTGGCGCCGGATGACCCGGACTCGGTCACCGTCATCGCGACCGGGGGCCTGGCGCCGCTCGTCATTCACGAGGTTTCGGTGATCGACGCCTATGAGCCCTGGCTAACGCTGATCGGGCTGCGGCTGACCTACGAGCGCAACACCGTGCCCGCACGTCCAAGCCGGGAAGGTCCGGCACCGGTCAGCGGTTCCGCTGCTGACGGCGCCGCGGCCGCAGGCTGATCGGCGCACCGGTAACCTCGGGCATGTGACGCAGCAGCAGGACGGCGGGACGCATCCCGGCCAGCCGGGCGGCGGAGCGGCCGTGCCCGAGCAAATGCAGGTGCGGCTGGCCAAGGTCAGGCGGATGCGCGCGGACGGCCTCGACCCATACCCGGTGGGCTATCCGCGCACGCACGCCATCGGCGACGTGCGGGCCGAGTTTGGTGCGCTGCCGACCGACGCTCACTCCGGCGTCACCGTGGGCGTGGCCGGGCGGGTAGTGCTCTCCCGGAACGCCGGCAAGCTGTGCTTCGCGAGGCTGCGGGACGGCAGTGGCGAGATCCAGGTGATGCTGTCGCTGGACCGCGTCGGCGAACAAGCGCTGGCCGCCTGGAAGTCCGACGTGGACCTGGGCGATCACGTGGGCGTGACGGGTGAAGTCATCTCCTCCAGGACCGGCGAGCTGTCGGTACTGGCGGACTCGTTTCAGCTCACCTCGAAAGCCCTGCGGCCGCCGCCGGACAAGCACCGCGGCCTGACGGACCCGGAGGCGCGGGTCCGGCAGCGTTACCTTGACCTGCTGGTCAACCCGGCGGCGCGGCAAGCCGCCGAGGTGCGGGCCACGGTAACCCGGTCGGTGCGGGAGGAGCTGCACGCGCGCGGCTTCCTCGAGGTGGAAACGCCGGTGCTGCAGGTCCTGCACGGCGGCGCCAACGCCCGGCCGTTTACCTCGCATATCAATGCCTTCAACCTTGATCTCTACCTGCGCATTGCGCTGGAGCTCTACCTGAAGCGCCTGCTGGTCGGTGGCATCGATCGGGTTTACGAGATCGGCAGGATCTTCCGCAACGAGGGCGTTGACGCGACGCACAACCCTGAGTTCACGATGCTCGAGGCGTACGAGGCGTACGGCGACTACAACACGATGCAGGCCCTCACCACCGAGTTGGTGCAGGCGTCGGCGCGCGCCGTGTACGGCAGCCAGGTGGCGCGGCGGCCGGACGGTACGGAGATCGACATCAGCGGCACCTGGCGCTCGGTCACTGTGCACGACGCGCTCTCGCACGCGCTTGGCGAGGAGGTGACTCCCGATACCTCCGAGAAGCAGCTGCGCGTGTACGCCGCCGATCAGCAAATCGAGCTGCAGCCGTCCTGGAACCGGGGTCAGGTCGTGCTGGAGCTGTACGAGCACCTGGTGGAGGCCCGCACCGTCGAGCCGACGTTCTACCGGGACTTCCCGGTCGAGGTGGCGCCGCTCACCCGGAAGCACCGCCAAGACCCCAGGCTCGCCGAGAGATGGGACCTGGTCGCGTTCGGGACTGAGATAGGCACCGCGTACTCGGAGCTGGTGGACCCGCTGGAGCAACGCGACCGGCTGACCGCTCAGTCCCTGCTGGCCGCTGGCGGCGACCCGGAGGCGATGCAGCTCGATGAAGACTTCCTGACTGCGCTCGAGTACGGGATGCCTCCGGCCGGCGGCCTGGGTACTGGAATTGACCGGATACTGATCATGCTGACCGGCCTGCCAATCCGGGAGACCATCCTATTTCCGCTGGTCAAGCCCGCCTGACCGGTTGAGGATCGGGGCCGACGCTGACGCTGCCCGGCCAGCGGGGGGAAGCTGGCCGGGCAGCCCGCGGAAGAAGCTGGCGTATGGCTAGGCGATCTGGACGGCGCCCTCGTAGACGTCCCACATGACCGGCTGGATCTGCACGTCCTGCCCGAAGGTCGGCGCGTCGACCATGAGCCCGTTGCCGATGTACATGCCGACGTGGCTGATGTCGGCGTAGAAGAACACGAGGTCGCCCGGCTCCAGCTGGGCAATCGAGACGTGTTCGCCCTCATTCCACTGGTCTCCGGTGAAGTGCTCCAGGCTGATGCCGACCTGCGCGTATGCCCACATCACCAGGCCGGAACAGTCGAAGGAGTCCGGCCCGGCGGCGCCCCACACGTACGGGTCGCCGATTCTGGTCAGTGCCCACCTGAGCGCCTGGACGCCGACGGTGTCGCCAGCGACCGTGATGTCTGGGTACGAGCCTGTCTGCTGGTAAATCTGCTCAGCCTGGGCAAATGCCTGGCTGTTGAAGAAGTCCTCGCGCTGCTGGATGGCCGTGACCTTGGCCTGCATCTGCTTGACAAGATTGCCTGCCAGCCGCTGCTGCTGAGCGGCGGCGGCCTCGGCGCGCCGCGCCGCGATAACGGCGGCCCCCACGAGGCGCACCCGCGCGCCGTTTTCCCGCTGCAACTGGGTCATGATCGACGCCCGGTTCAGCATGCTTTGCGGCGAGTTAGTGGTCAGCAGCTGGAGCGCCGGGTTGAGGCCGCCGGTCATGTAGCTCTCGACGGCGATCGCCGCGATCGAGTTCTGATCCAGCGCAAAGATGCTGCGGTCCCGCGCGGCATTCTGCTGAGCGAGCTTGACTTCCGCCTGCGTCTGGGACAGCTGAATCTGCAAGTTGTCGTACTGCTGGCTGAGGAGGTCGATCTGCTGCGACAGCTTGTTCGCCTCGGCAAGTACGGCCGAGAGACTGCTCGGGATGCTGGACGGGTGTACCGCCGACGTCGCGCTGGCGACGCCGACCGGCAGCGCCATGGAGCAGCCGGCGATGGCGGCGGCCAGCACAGCGACGCGACGCGCCAGTCGCAACCGGCGAGCAAACGGCGCCGGCACTACGGGACGCCGCGCTGTGCCGGCCCGACCACGGCGGGCCGCACGCTCAAGGGCTGCCGCCTTACCGGTCAGAAATGCTGAACGTCGAGCTACGTGCCGTTCTGGCATGCCTGCCACGCACGGTCTCCTCTCCTCGGCCGCCTACCGGGTTAGCTGACGGGTTCGGGCCGGAGGAGCCCTACGGTTGCTGCAGACCAGTGCTGCATCCGCAGCCACCGATTCACCCCAGGGATCCGTGGGTCCCCGGCTTCCTGATCGGTCGCTCCGCCACGATCAGGAACTCGGCGGGTCGTCACAAACTTGCCGTTACCGGGAAAGCCTGCAACGGGCTATCAGGGATGGAGAGTAATGGAGTGCGGGCCGATGCCGGGGCGGAACAGGAAAGATTTTGGCGAACTCGGACCGAGCGGCGCCGCAACCCTGAATTGCCTTGCTGTCGTTCGCGTCCTTCGCTCTGGCTGCCCGGTCGACCCCCCGTGATGGCAAATCTCGCATCGATGCAGGTCACGAGCCTGTCCAGAGATGCACATGAAGCTGTGATCTGCCCGTGATCTGCGACATCGCGATCCAGACACTGTCCGCTGCAATATGTGCAACCGAAGTAACGGTCGGTTGGCGGCGCGGACTGACCTTCGTTGTGAGGCTGGCGGCTTGGCTGACATGGCCGGTTCGCGGCGTCGCGCCGGTCGCGGCTCGGCCCAGATCTGGACTGGGCAGCGGACCCCGCGGTTGTCTCCTGCCGCTCGCCGCGTGGCCGACCTGAACCCGTAGCAACGGGTTTGCTCTCGTGATGGCAGCAGTAATGTCGCTCCCACGCGGCGTCGCTGTCGAACGGCAATCACGGCTTCGGGCCCGCGTACCTGGGATTGATCTCTCGCAGCGGTCTCGACAACGGAGCAGACGCGGATGGACTATGCGGTGAGGCGTGCGAAGACCAGCGATGTGCGCGCCATCCGCGCCCTGGTGGACGCCAATGTTGACTCCGGCCGTCTGCTCGACAAGCCGACCGTAACCCTGTTCGAGGACATCCAGGAGTTCTGGGTAGTAACGACGCCCAACGGGGAAATCGCGGGCTGCGGCGCGCTGCACGTTATGTGGGAAGATCTGGCCGAGATACGCACCCTCGCAGTAGCGGCCGATCATCAGGGCCACGGCGCCGGGAATCTGCTCGTAGCCGCGCTGTTGGAGACCGCCAGGGACGTGGGCGTTAGCAGGGTATTCGTGCTGACCTTCGCGGTCTCGTTCTTCCGACGGCACGGCTTTACCGAGATCGCCGGGCAGGCAACCTCGCCCGAGGTCTATGCAGAACTGCTGCGGTCCTACGATGAGGGAGTGGCCGAGTTCCTCGACCTTGATCGAGTGAAACCCAACACGCTGGGGAACACGCGCATGCTGCTACGCCTGTGACGGCCGCGCTTACTGTGCGTAGCGAGCCGGGCTCAATCCCGGCGGCCCACGGGCTAGCCTATGAGCTGCCAGCCGCGACGAGGCGGAGAGGACAAGAGCGGAATGCAGGACCTATCTGCGCTCACACCGCCGCTACTCATGTGCGCCGTGGTGGTCATTGCGATCGTCGCCTTTCTGCGGCACGAGATGAACCGCTCGCGTCCAGATAAGTCGGCTAGGGGCGAGAATATGTCTGCGCTCGCTCAGCACCGCGATGATGATCTCGAAAGCCAGCAACATCACGACCCGGATGCCCGGCGAACGACTTCTAGCGACAGCTGATCGTGCCGCGGCTACCGCTGACGGTGAGTTACTCCAAGCCAAGGCATTCTCGTCCCGGTCGCTCCGCTCGTCATAGATAAACGGCAATGGAATTGTCAGACCTGGCTGCATGGTATAACTTTGGATGCCTAAAAGACTTCAGTGAAAGGCATCCACATGGTTCAGAAGACCGTGGTGACGGTGGTTTGTGATCTCCCGCACGATGGCGAGATCGAGGGCACCGAGACCGTTGCGTTCTCCGTTGACGGCACCCCATACGAGATCGACGTGTGTTCCGTGCACGCCAAGGAACTACATGACATCTTCGGCGGATACATCGCGCACGCACGGCGGATGAGTGGTGGTGCGCGCCGCCGTAAGCCACGCACCGGGCCGGGCCGCGAGCGGAGCTCAGAAATTCGCCAGTGGGCGCGTGAGCGCGGGGACAAGGTCAGCGAGCGCGGCCGCATTCCGGCGTCCATCATTCAGGAATACGAGGCCACTCACTAACGGCCCTGGCGATATCGGCGTCCGCCCGCTGTCAGGCGGACCTATTGCGGTCCGTTGGCGACGAACGTTGTGGACCGCGCGAGGGTGAGTTTCCGCTAATTCCATCCGGGCGCGGCTCCGCCTGGTGAGCGTGACCACCGCGCAGCCAGGCATTAGGACACGCGCAGCCAGGCATTAGGACAACGGCACAGCTGGTAACTGCCAGGTCGGCTCACCGACCGGGCGCAGGACGACGGCAGTGTGCCCTGCCGGGACTCCACGGCGAGCCACACCGGAACCGGCCCGCCCAAGCACCCCGTGGCGCGCCCTGGCTGGACCGCCGAGCGCGGCAGCAGCCATCGGCACCAGGCCCAATAAGCACCCCTTTATGTGTCCGCCGCTCATGGGTGGCCCGTCACTACCGCGCCAGCGATAGCCAGGGGCCACCCATGGTTGACGTCTGGCCCTGCTGGCAGCGGTAATCTGCCTAAATCAGACAGTGAGGCGGTACTCCGGGCAGTTCCGGCCACTTCTCCCTGCCCTGCGAGCGTCGTGCCGCAGCTGAGCGCTGCTCCGCGCGTTCGCTGCTGGCATAGTCGCGCGCTCGTGCTTTCGCCTCCAGCGTACGAGGGAAGACTGCCCAGTCAGCCTGGGTTTGAATGGGATGAACGCCCCCCGAGCTGGGAACGTCGTTATTAGTGCGGTTGTCGCACAGGTGGCGCCACCCGGCATACGGGCTACCATGCGGAAGGGACGGGGCAGTATGGGTGCCTCACCGACCGCTCTGTGAGGAGCGACGCGATGTTCGAGAGGTTTACCGACCGGGCGCGACGGGTTGTTGTCCTGGCACAGGAAGAGGCCAGGATGCTCAACCACAACTACATCGGCACTGAGCACATCCTGCTAGGCCTCATCCATGAGGGTGAGGGCGTGGCCGCCAAGGCGCTTGAGTCGCTCGGTATAAGCCTCGAGGCCGTGCGGCAGCAGGTTGAGGAGATCATCGGGCAGGGCCAGCAGGCCCCGTCCGGGCACATCCCCTTCACGCCGCGGGCCAAGAAGGTCCTCGAACTTTCGTTGCGCGAGGCGCTGCAGCTCGGTCACAACTACATCGGCACTGAGCACATCCTGCTCGGGCTGATCAGGGAAGGCGAGGGCGTCGCCGCCCAGGTGCTGGTCCGGCTGGGGGCCGACCTGAACCGCGTGCGCCAGCAGGTGATCCAGCTGCTGCACGGCTACCAGGGCAAGGACGTCGCGCCTGCGGGCGCGCCCTCCGAGACCGCGCCGTCCACCTCTCTCGTCCTGGACCAGTTCGGCCGTAACCTGACCGCCGCGGCCCGCGAGGGCAAGCTTGACCCGGTGATCGGCCGGGACAAGGAGATCGAGCGGGTCATGCAGGTGCTGTCCCGCCGGACCAAGAACAACCCTGTCCTAGTCGGCGAGCCTGGCGTCGGCAAGACCGCCGTCGTCGAGGGCCTGGCGCAGAAGATCGTCAAGGGCGAGGTGCCCGAGACGCTCAAGGACAAGCAGCTGTACACCCTTGACCTTGGCGCCCTGGTCGCAGGGTCCAGGTACCGCGGTGACTTCGAGGAACGGCTGAAGAAGGTCCTCAAGGAGATCAAGACACGCGGCGACATCATCCTGTTCATCGACGAGATCCACACCCTCGTCGGCGCAGGTGCGGCGGAGGGCGCCATCGACGCTGCGTCGATCCTCAAGCCGATGCTGGCCCGCGGTGAGCTCCAGACGATCGGCGCCAGCACGCTGGACGAGTACCGCAAGCACCTGGAGAAGGACGCCGCGCTCGAGCGCCGGTTCCAGCCGATCCAGGTCGCCGAGCCGACGATCGCGCACACCATCGAGATCCTCAAGGGGCTGCGGGACCGGTATGAGGCGCACCACCGGGTCACTATCACCGACGACGCCCTGGTGGCTGCCGCCCAGCTGGCCGACAGGTACATCAGCGACAGGTTCCTGCCCGACAAGGCCATCGACCTGATCGATGAGGCTGGCTCGCGGATGCGCATCCGCAGGATGACCGCGCCACCGGACCTGCGCGACTTCGACGAGCGGATTGCTGACGTCAGGCGGGAGAAAGAGTCGGCGATCGACTCCCAGGATTTCGAGAAGGCCGCTTCGCTCCGCGACAAGGAGAAGCAGCTGATCGACAAGAAGGACGCCAGGGAGAAGGAGTGGAAGGCCGGTGACATGGACACCCCGGCCGAAGTGAACGACGAACTCATCGCGGAGGTACTCGCCACCGCCACCGGCATCCCGGTGTTCAAGCTCACCGAGGAGGAGTCGCAGCGGCTGCTCCGGATGGAGGACGAGCTGCACCGCCGCGTCATCGGCCAGAACGACGCCATCAAGGCGCTGTCTCAGGCGATCCGCAGAACCAGGGCCGGTCTGAAGGACCCCAAGCGCCCGGGCGGGTCGTTCATCTTCGCCGGGCCGTCCGGCGTCGGCAAGACGGAGCTGTCGCGGACGCTGGCCGAGTTCCTGTTCGGGGACGAGGACTCGCTCATCCAGCTCGACATGAGCGAGTACATGGAGAAGCACACCGTTTCGCGGCTATTCGGCTCCCCGCCCGGCTACGTCGGGTACGAGGAGGGCGGGCAGCTGACCGAGAAGGTGCGCCGCAGGCCGTTCTCGGTGGTCCTGTTCGACGAGATCGAGAAGGCGCACGGCGACATCTTCAACTCGCTGTTGCAGATCCTCGAAGATGGCCGGCTGACCGACGCCCAGGGCCGGGTGGTCGACTTCAAGAACACCGTCATCATCATGACGACCAACCTCGGCACCAAGGACATCTCCAAGGGCGTGACGGTGGGCTTCGGCACAGCGACCGAGTCCCGTGGCTCGTATGAGCGGATGAAGACCAAGGTGGGGGAAGAGCTGAAGCAGCACTTCCGGCCCGAGTTCCTCAACCGTGTCGACGACGTGATCGTGTTCCACCAGCTGAGCCAGGACGAGATCTTCCAGATCGTCGACCTCATGGTCAGCAAGGTGGACGAGCGCCTGCGGGACCGTGACATGGGCATCGAAATCCGGCCGGCCGCGAAGAAGCTGCTGGCGGAGAAGGGCTACGACCCTGTGCTCGGCGCGCGGCCGCTGCGCCGGACAATCCAGCGCCAGGTCGAGGATCCCCTCTCGGAGAAGATCCTCTTCAGCGAGCTCAAGGCGGGCCAGATCGTCATCGTCGACGCAGTGGGCAGCGGCGAGGACGCCTCGTTCACGTTCACCGGCGTCACAAAGCCCTCCGACGTCCCGGACGCTCCGCCTGTGGAAGTCGAGACCAAGGCAGGCGCGAGCGGCGCCACCGCCACGTCCACGACGGCGTCCGACTGACGGAGATCCGAGCTGCGGTTACAAGCGCCGCGCCGGTCTGAGTGGCAGACCGGCGCGGCGCTCGGCTGTCGGGGAGGCCGCCAGGCCTTCCGTAGATCACGCCTGAAGCTGCGGGCTGCAGACCGCGGCGACCTGGCCGAGCAGCCTCTGCTGTCGGGCCGCTGGCCGGGTTGATGGTGCCGAGGTCGAGGTAGTGATCGGTCTAGTAGCGCGCGTGAAGGTCGATCCTCATGCTTCAGGCTCCTCACGAAGCCGACCCGGCCGATATCGACCCGGCTGCTGAAGCTTTCACGCTAATTGACACAGTCGGCCGCGCCGCCTGAACCCCACCCTGCCTGTAACAGCACGTCGCGCGCTGTCGATGGTGTCAGAGGCTGCCGAGGCTGACCACGTCGCTGGCGGGCGGGGGCGTAATCGGTGGCACGGAGTTCCACTCCGAGTAGACGAGATTGCCGTACTTAGCGTCAGAAACCTGGAGCGGATAGGCCTTCGCGCCTTGGGCCACCACCAGGGTGACGCCGGCAAAGCTGGCCTTCAGCGCCGGCTGTCCGTTGTACATCGTCGGCACGAAGATTGCCGCGGTGCTGTCGCGCGCGTCCGGCGGTATCGAGCTGAACGCTCCCTTGAAAAGCGTCGCCATGCTCAGCGATCCGGTGAACTGGCTGGTGTCGGACGCCGGAACCTCGACGTACTTGCCGCACAAGGTGCCGCAATCCGGCGGAGTGATGTCGGCGAACTGCAGGAAGCTGGTGTTGATCTCGACATAGACGTTGCCGGAAGCCGCCACCAGGGTGAGGGTCTTCCCCTGGTAGGTGACCGAACCGGACGCGTTGCCGGGAGCGGACAGGCTCATGTCGACTGTGTAGCTCTGCGAGCCCTCAGTGCTCGTGCCAGCTACGTGAACGCTCTGCGCCGAGTCGACGGCCGACTGCATGGCAGGCAGGATTTGAGACATCGACTCGGCGGTCGGCGATGAACTGGGAGTCCCTGAGGACCCTGCGCCGCCGCACGCGGCAGCCAGCAGACCAGCAGCGAACAAAACAGGCACGAGGGTGCCACGACAGAGCTTCACGCGGGTTGTGTCTCCGCTCCGCTAGCGCCGAGCTATCACTCAGCGGTCATTCGGTGCGTGTGCAGATATAGAACTCCATAGTAGGGTTCAGCGCGCCGCCTAGCTAGGCGACCACGCTGGCGCCGCGGGCTACGGCTGGGAGCCTATCCGCGCTGAACTGTGTCGCCGGGCAGGGTGCACGTGCCGTCCGCGCAACGCGTGACCAGGCCATCGTCGATCAGCCCGCTGAGGGCCCGCGATCGCTGCGCGGCGTCGGGCCACGCCGCCGCGAGAGTGTCGGCCGCCACCGGACCGCGAGCGCCGCGGAGCACGGCCAGGAGGTGGCCGCGGCACTGCCGGTCGCTGCCGTGATAGCCGGGAGCCGCCCGCCGGTGCGGTGTCTCCGGCCGCCCGTTTCGCACCCAAGCGCACTCAGCGGCGAGCGGACAGACGCTGCAGCGCGGCCGGGCGGCGGTACAGACCAGGGCGCCGAGTTCCATGACGCCTACTGACCACTGCGCCGCCAGCCCGCCGTCCGTCGGCAGCAGCCGTTCCGCGAGCTGACGCTCTGCCGCCGTCGGGGCAGGCGCTGGCAAGGCTGCACCGGTCACCAAGCGCGCGAGCACGCGTCGGACGTTTGTGTCGAGTACCGCGTGCCGCGCGCCAAAAGCGAAGCTGGCCACCGCCGCCGCCGTGTAGACGCCCACGCCGGGCAGGCTGCGCAGCTCGTCCGCCGAGGCCGGTACCGCGCCGGCGAACCTCGTCGTGATGAGGCCCGCACTGGCGTGCAGGCGCACTGCGCGTCGCGGATACCCGAGCCGGTCCCACTGCCGTACGGCGTCCGCCGGACTGGCTGCCGCTAGCGATCCGGGATCCGGCCATCGTTGCAGCCAGGCCGCGTGGGCCGGCAGAACCCGGCTCACGGGCGTCTGCTGCAGCATGACCTCGCTGACGAGGATCGACCACGGTGTCGCGTCCGCGCGCCGCCACGGCAGGTCACGCGCATTGGCCGAGTACCAGTGGTGCACAGCGACCGCGAAAGACGTCCTCATCGGTACCCGATCCTTGCACGGGGCGGCGGCAGACAAGACGGTAGCCGGGTGGCAGCGATCGGCATTAGCCCGTCTAGTTGCTGCTCCGAGAGACTGCTTGCAGCTACGCCAACGCCGGCGAGTCGAGCCGGGCTTGCGGCGTCGTTCTTGGATACTTCGTGACATGGCTGCGCGGCCGTTCCGTGACACATCGGGACGAGCTGGCGTGGTCTACTGGCGGCGCCGCGCTGCGGCCCTGCTGGCCAGCCTTTCTGTGCTGATCGGGCTGAGCTGGACCGTCACGTGGGGAGTTGGCAGGCTGACCGGGCCTGCCTCGCGACCGGCCGCGGCTGGAGCACCGTCCCGGCTAACCGGATCGACGCAGCTCGGGGTCCCGGACGCGACCAGTGCCAGGAGGGCGGCACCAGCAGCCTTGCCAACGTGCCCGGTTGCCGACGTACAGCTGAGACTGTCTGCCTCGCAGCCGAGCTATTCGCGCCAGGAAGTCCCGGAATTCGACATCGACGTCCTATCCACCGCCAGCTACTCGTGCACCTTTGACGTTGGTGCACGGCATGTCCTGCTGCAGATCTCGGCGGGCGCGGCGCACGTCTGGACGTCAGCGGACTGCGCTGAGGGTCTGGCGGTACGACTCGCGACGCTCCATCGCGGCGTGCCGGACGTGGTGCAGATGACCTGGGACGATGAGTACTCCTCGGCGGGATGCCCGATGCCCGGCCGGGCCGCGCCGTCGGGCAGCTACACAGCCACGGCTACGGTCGGCTTGGCAGCGAGCAACGGCGTGATGTTCCAGATCGGCTAGGGATAGCGGTCGAGCAGCGCCGCCTCAGCAATCCGCGACAGCCCGGTCCTGATCGTCGCCGCCAGCGCCGCGTCGATACCTGGTACCTGACGCAGATCCTGGGCGCTCGCGGACAGCAGCTTCTGCAGGCCGCCAAACCGCTCGACCAGCCTGTCGCTAACGCTCGGTGGCAGCCGGGGAATCTGACCGAGCAGTCGGTAGCCGCGCGGGCTGACCGGGCCTGCGGGTTCACTCGGGCCGGGGAGCCCGATCGCGGCACCGACCGCCGTAAGGTCGGCCAGCGCGCCGGCGCCGAGGGCGGCGAGGCAGTCAGCGCGGCCTGCTGCGGCTGAGTGCTCGCCCGCAGCGGGCATGTCGGGCTCGTAGTCACGCAGCAGCAGCTCACGCTGGCGGCGGATGCCCGCCGTGAGCTCGTCAAGCTGAAGCCTGAGCAGTCCGGCATCCGTGCCGAGCTCGACGAGGTAGCCGACGATCTCGTCGGTGACTCGGGTAACCATCTCGAGCTGCTGGGCCACTAGCGCGATGTCGGTCGCGGTTGCCCGGTCCTCGATCTCCAGCGCGGTCAGGACCCGAGTCACGTCGTCGAGGCGTCGGCGGTAGCGCTCCAGGGTGTCGAGTTCGGTATGGGTGCGGGCCAGCAGCGCGGCTGAGTCCTCGAGCGCGTATCGCTCGCCGACGGCAAACACCGCGATGGTCCGCATCGACTTGCTGACCGTGATGACCGGGAATCCGGTCTGCCTGGCCACCCGCTCCGCCGTCCGGTGTCGGGTACCGGACTCCTGCGTCGGCAACTGCGGGTCAGGGACGAGCTGGACGGCTGCCCGGAGGATACGGCTGGCCGCCTGATCAAGGACGACAGCGCCGTCCATCTTGGCGAGCTCGCGCAGCCGAGTCGCGGAGAACTCCGTGTCCAGCTCGAATCCGCCCGAGCAGATTGCCAGCACGACCGGGTCGCAGCCCACCACGACGAGCGCGCCGGTATTACCTCTGACTATCCGCTCCAGGCCATCCCGGAGCGCGGTCCCCGGCGCGACCATCGCGAGCGCGGCCCGTCGGTGCTCGTCCCGCCCGATGCTCACCGCCTGCACCTACCTCAGTGCCTCGTTGCCATCGGCAGTCTAGCCACGATCGCAGCCGGTCCGGCTGCCGCTAGCGGGCACCTAGGGCGGCGGCCACCGCACCGCGCATATCGGCGACCGCCGTCACCTCCAGTCGACAGTCGGCCGCAGTGACCACGCGCAGCTCCGTCCGCCGCCGTCCGCCGGGCGGTCCGGCACCCGGCGCGGGGACCGACCCGGCCGGGATAATCGCCCGGCGGAAACCCATCCGCTCCGCCTCCGCTATCCGCCGCTGCACGCCGGTTACCCGGCGAATCTCGCCCGCGAGTCCCACCTCGCCGATCGCGACGAGGTCGGGAGGCACGCTGATATCGGCCACGGCACTGGCGACCGCCAGCCCGACGGCAAGGTCGACGGAGGGCTCGGTCAGTCGCACGCCGCCCACGCTGGCAGCGAAGACGTCGCGCCTGCCGAGATCGAGGCTGGCCCGCCGCTGCAGCACCGCCAGCATCATGCCCACGCGCGCTGCATCCAGGCCGGAGACAACTCGGCGCGGCGGCTGCTCACCCACCGCTGGGCACACCAATGTCTGGACCTCGGCCAGCAGGGGCCTGCGGCCCTCGAGAGTCACGGTGACGCACGTGCCGGGTACCGGGTCGTGGCGCTCCGACAGGAAAAGCCCGCTCGGGTCCGGCAGCCCCGTCATGCCGTTCTCGCCGAGTTCGAAGCAGCCGAACTCGTCGGTGGGGCCGAAGCGGTTCTTCAGTGCCCGCACCATCCGCAGCTGGCCGCGGGGGTCTCCGTCGAAGTGCAGTACGACGTCGACGAGGTGCTCCAGGGTGCGCGGACCAGCAACCGAGCCGTCCTTGGTGACGTGCCCGACCAGCACGGTGGTCAGCGTCCGCTGCTTCGCGAGCGCGGTCAGCGCGGCCGTGATCTCGCGAACCTGGGTCACGCCGCCGGGCACGCCCTCCACCCCGGCGGCGCTGATCGTCTGTACCGAATCGACGATCAGCAGGTACGGATCGACGGCCTGGACGTGGCCGAGCAGCGCGGCGAAGTCCGTCTCCGCCGCGAGATACAGCGACTCGCTCACCGCGCCGATCCGATCGGCGCGCAGCCGAACCTGCGCGGCCGACTCCTCGCCCGTCACATAGAGCACGCGGCCGGCGGCGGCGGCACGGGCGCCGGCCTCCAGCAGCAATGTCGACTTACCGACGCCCGGCTCGCCAGCCAGTAGCACGACAGCGCCGGGCACCAGGCCGCCGCCGAGGACTCGGTCCAGCTCGTCGAGGCCCGTGGGCTGCAGGCGAGCGGCAGCGGCGTCGATCAAGCCAATCGGGATCGCCGGTCTGGCGGGCTCGGCAGGCCGCAGCTGAGCCCGCGATCGTGCCCTGACGTCGAGATCACCCGCGAGTGCCTCGATCACCGTTCCCCAGGCACCGCAGTCGCCGCAGCGGCCGGCCCACCTCGTCGTACGCCAGCCGCACGCCGAGCACTCGTACGCACCAGTCGTCGCAGATCTGGGCATCGTCGTGACCACAACCTATCTACCTGCGGAAGCCACTCCTTCTCGGCGACCCGGGCCGGGCCGAGAACCGGGCACGGCGGGCGCTTAGCAGGCTAGAGGCCGCCTCGGACAATGCCGGCGGGAATGGCGGGGGCCCGGCGCTGGCAGCAGCGGTGCCCGGCCGAACTAAGCTAGGGCGAGAGCGGGTCTTCGCTGCCGGGCAACCGCTTCCACGTGGCTCTCGGCCAGCGGCTGGCTGCGTCAGCGCGCCGCCGTGCCGGTCGAAGGAGAGACGATTGCGCAGGTCACAGAGGTGACGGCCATCAAGGTCGCGTTGTCGACTGCTTCGGTGTTCCCGGAGCGGACTCCGGATGCATTCGAGACCGCGGCGCGCCTCGGCTACGACGGGCTCGAGGTCATGGTGACCACGGACCCGGTCAGCCAGGATGCCGAGGTGCTGCGCAAGCTCTCGGACTATCACGGGATTCCTGTCGTCGCGGTGCACGCGCCGAACCTGCTCATCACGCAGCGGGTGTGGGGGCGAGACCCGTGGGTGAAGCTCGAGCGGTCCCGTGACCTGGCCGAGGCGCTCGGCGCCCGCATCGTCGTCGTGCATCCGCCGTTCCGATGGCAGCGCGACTATGCGCGGTACTTCCAGACGGGCATCGCGGAGATGTCCGAGCCAGACGGCGTCAGCTTCGCCGTGGAGAACTTGTACCCGCTGCTGCGCGGCGAGACTGAGATTGCGGCCTACGCCCCGCACTGGAACCCGCTGGAGATGGATTCGGGTGCGGTCACGCTCGACGTCTCGCACGCGGCGGTATCCGGATCCGACGTCCTCGCCATGGCGAGGGAACTCGGCAGTCGGCTCGCGCACGTGCACCTGGGCGACGGCACGAAGCCGGGCCTGCCGGACGAGCACCTCGTCCCCGGCCGCGGCACGCAGCCGTGCGCAGAGCTCCTGACCTGGCTCAGTCGCACGGGCTACCAGGGCTACGTGGTGCTCGAAGTGAGCACGCACCGGGTGCCGACCTTTGCCGACCGCCAGGCAGACCTGGCAGAGTCCCTGCTGTTTGCCCGCCGCTACCTGGCCGGCGCCGGGCAGGTTCCCGCGGCACGCGGCTAGGCGGTGTCGCGCAGGCCTGTGGCGGCGCGGATCGGCGCCCAGACGACGCCAGGCGGCGTTGTCGTCGTCCTCCGCTGTCGGGTCCTCCTCCGCTTTACCAGACGCCGACTGGATCACCGCCCGCATCCACCGAGGCCTACGAGACACCGCCTAGCTGTCCAGCACCAGCGTTACCGGGCCGTCGTTGACGAGTTCAACCTGCATTTCCGCGCCGAACACGCCAGTCGACACGCTGGCGCCGAGCTCTGTGAGCGCGGCGGCGAAGGCTGCGACGAGCGGCTCTGCCACCGGCCCTGGCGCGGCCGCGCTCCAGCTCGGCCGTCGGCCCTTCCTGGTGTCTGCGTAGAGGGTGAACTGGCTGACCACCAGCAGCGGCGCGCCTGCATCGGCACAGGACTTCTCGTCCGCGAGGATCCGCAGGTGGTAGATCTTGCCGGCCAGCGCCGCCGCCGTAGCCGTGGTGTCGGTATGAGTGACTCCTACGAACACGACCAGGCCAGGAGCGCCAAGTTCGGCGACCACCAAGCCGGCCACCGTCACGCTGGCCCTGCTGGCACGCTGCACAACCGCTCGCATGAGCCGGGATTCTGTCACGGGAACGCCAGCCGCGTAGACTGCCGTCGCTCGCACCCACACGGCCCAGGAGGGCGCTCCCGGCATGCCTTGGACGTTGATCACGGTCGCGCCGACCGGTGCGGAACTGGCGAAGGACTCAGTTCCGGCGCTGCCGGTCACTCTTGACGAGCTGGTCGCTACGGCGATGTCGTGTGAGCACGCCGGGGCTGCGGTGATCCACGTGCACATCAGGGACGCCGACGCGAAGCCCACCCTGGACGTCGGCAGGCTCACCGACACCGTGCAAGCGCTGCGCGCGGCGACCCAGCTCATAGTCCAGCTGTCCACCGGCGGCGCGGTCACCGACAGCTTCGAGCGCCGGCTGGCCGTCCTGGACGCCGTTCCCGACGCGTGCTCGCTGACCTGCGGCACGGTCAACTTCGGAGCCGACGTTTTCCTGAATCCGTGGGGCTTCATGAAAGACCTGTACGCCAAGACGCAGGCGCTCGGGGTGGTGCCGGAGTTCGAGCTGTTCGACTTCGGCCACATCGCGGCGCTGCACCGGCTGCTCGGCGAGCTGGGCGAGCCGGCCGGCGGTCACGTGCACTGCGACCTCGTCATGGGCGTTCCTGGTGGCATGCCCGGCGACGCGCAGACGCTGGTCCAGGCGGTTGCGGCGCTGCCACCGGGCGCAACCTGGTCGGCGACAGGGATCGGGCGCTCTTCGCTGCCGGTGCTCTTCGCGGCTCTCGCGGCGGGTGGGCACCTGCGCGTCGGGATGGAGGACACGGTCAGCTTCGCCCGCGGACGGCCGGTGGCGAGCAACGCCGAGCTGGTCGCGCGCGCCGCCGCGGCGGCCGAGCTCGCGCAGCGCCCGGCGATGAGCCCGGCGCCGGCCCGCGACATGCTGGGGGTGCCCCATCGTCAGTGAGCTCGTCAGCCCGGTCCTGGCCGAGGTCGTCAGGTCGGGCCACACCGAGTCCGTGCACCGCGGCGCTGCCGTCGTGCTGGCGGCTGACGGTTCCGTGCTGGTGTCGGTCGGCCCCACCTCCGCTCCCATGTACCCGCGGTCGTCGAACAAGCCGTTCCAGGCGGCTGCCATGCTCCGCTGCGGCCTGGATCTGGACGGCGAGCTGCTCGCGCTGGCCGCGGCCAGTCACTCCGGGGAGGACTTCCACGTCGCCGGTGTCCGCAAGATCCTGGCCGGAGCCGGGCTGACCGACGACGACCTGCAGTGCCCGGCAGACTGGCCGCTGGACGACCGGGAATACCGCGCCATGCTGGCGTCGGGTGAGCCCGCCGACCGGGTGCACATGAACTGCAGCGGCAAGCACGC
>JASHSZ010000310.1 GCA_030040815.1 Streptosporangiaceae bacterium | reverse complement strand
TACATCAAGGGCGAGAACAAGCCGCCTGACGGCGCCCCCGGACAGTGCCCGTTCGACGAGATCCCGAAGATGTCTGACGCTGACGGGCTGATCGTGGCGCGCGGCGTGCAGGTCTACGCGGTGCTCAACCTCTATCCGTACAACAGCGGCCATCTCATGGTCGTGCCGTACCGGCACATCGCCGATTACACCGAGCTCACCGAGCCGGAGACCGCCGAGCTCGCCGACTTCACCAAGCGGTCGATGACCGCGCTGCGTGCAGCGTCGCAGGCGCAGGGCTTCAACATCGGCATGAATATGGGCCAGGTCGCGGGCGCCGGGATCGCCGCGCACCTGCACCAGCACGTCGTGCCGCGGTGGGGCGGCGACTCCAATTACATGCCCGTCGTCGGCCGCACCAAGGTCCTGCCGGAGCTCCTCGCCGACACCCGCGTCATCCTCGCTGCCGCCTGGCCGGCGTCTTAAAGATCAAACCCCTAAGACAGGGGAACGGGCTCTCTGCGGCCGGTGCCGACGGGAATCGGCCCGGCCATAAGGCGGTAAACGGCCGGTTCCGATCCCCGTCGACACCAGCCTTAGCGCTGCCTGGACCCGGTCAGGGCTTCGATCGGTGGCGCGGTCCTGGGAGGGGTGCGGATGGTGGGGTTCCGGAAGCGACTGAGCTCGCGCGAGCGGCGGTCGAACCCGACCGAGACCTGGCGGGCCTTACCTGCTAGCTACCAGCCACTTGCGGCCGTTCCAGTGCAAGATGAGTGGCCGGTCGATCTCGCTGGCGCCGCCGCAGCTGGCGGTGCACGCAGAGCCGACGGCCCAGGCGCCGGCCGGTCCCGACGCGTCGGCGCCGACCGAGAGGAGCGCGAAGACCGGATACGGCGTTGGGCTCGGCACCGGCGACCAGCTGGCGCCAGTCCAACGCATGAGCAGCGTGTGCTCGGTTTCCGCGTCGGTGCCGCAACCAGTCGCGCAGGCTTGACCGGCTAGCCAATCATTGCGAGGACCCGAGCTTACGCTGACGGTCAGCCCAGGGCTCGTGCTACCCACCACCGACCAGCTGCTGCCGTCCCAGTGCGCGATGAGGGTACTGACGTCCTGGAAGGCGCTACAGCTCGGCGTGCATGATGAACCGACAGCCCAGGCGGTGCCGCCCGGACCTGCGGCCACGCCGGAGAATTCGGCCGCGCCGCCGGGGCTCGGGCTGGCTTGCTGCGTCCATGCGGAGCCATCCCAGTACAGCGCCAGCGTCCGCGTGACAGCTGCGGAGCTATCGCAGAGCGATAGGCACACATAGCCCACTGCCCATGCAGTGCCGCCCGGACCCACCGAGATACCCTGGAGCTCGGCGCCAGGAACGGGCGTAGCAGCGGCGTGCCAGCCGGTGCCATCCCAGCGCAGAATCAGCGACGCAACAACCGGATCTGCCGTGCCGCACTCCGAGCTGCACGAGTCACCCACAGCCCAGGCAGTTCCGTGCGGAGCGACGTCGACACCATAGAGCCGGGCGTTGCCGGGCGGGCTCGCTGTCGTGGCCCAGACGGTGCCGTTCCAGTGCAGAATCAGGGCCCGGTCGATCTCGGCTTCGGTTCCGCAGGCGGACATGCAGGCATTGCCGACTGCCCAGGCGCTGTGAGCTGAGACGATGGCGACGCCGCCGAGGGAAGACGTGATGCCGGGGCTAGGGCTGTGCTCTTGTGCCCATCTCGTGCCGTCCCAGCGCACGATCAGCGCGCGCTGGGAGCTGGAGCCGCAGCCTGGGCCGCAGCTATAACCGACCGCCCACGCCACGTTGGCGGTGGACGCAGCCACGCTGACGAGCCAGCCGTCCGGCAGTGGCTGTGGTAGCTGCGGTACCGAGATCTCGGGATGCTGACCGCCAGGCGAGCCGCAGCCCGCCAAGCTGCACCCGACGAGTAGCGCTGCCGCTAACAGGAGCGCGGTCCACCCGCGCCGCCGACTCATGGCGACATGATGCCCGAAGTCCACTTATGTTGGTCAATAGCCGCTCGCGGTTATCCCGCGCACGACGTCAGACCGATGGCTCGTAGCGCATGATGACCGGCGGGGGACGGATCTCACCACGCGCCGGTTTGTCGCAGCGCCCGGCCTATCGGGGTAGCTCGGCGTGAGTCGGCACCTGATTACCGGCGATGGACGCGCGCTCGGCGTCGGTCAGCCCCGCGGCCGCCAGGATCTTTTGGATATTCCCGCTCTTGGCCTGTCCGTACTCATCGATGGTGGCGGCGCGGGCACCGGCCGCTCGCTTGACGGCTGCGTACTCGTCCCGCAGCGTGGCGTCTGCGCGGAGGACGTCGCGCAAGCCCAGGTGGTTCCGCAGTGATAGGCAGCCGTCCACGATCACGTAGGTGTTCGTCCCGGACAGGGACGCCGGTTCCTTGAACGCCCAGCGCTCCGGGATGCCGAGCTCGCCCAGCGGCGCGAACCCGAGCGAGACCAACGCCATGCTCGCCGCAGCCACATGGATCTGCGCCACGACGATGTCACAGTCGATGATGGGCTTGGCTGCGAGACCGGGAACGGACGTGCTGCCAACGTGCTCGATCGCAACGACGGGAACGCCGGCAGCCGCCATAGCCCCCGCGTA
>JASHSZ010000040.1 GCA_030040815.1 Streptosporangiaceae bacterium | reverse complement strand
GCAAGCTCGCAACGGCCGCGGAACTGTTGCCAATCGAGGTCCGCCCGTTCTTTGAGGGGGATCTCGACAACGCGCTAGAGTACGCGGCCGACGCGCAGTGACGCCACCAGCAACGATCGTCGAGCCATTCACGGTCGGTCTGGTCTCGTATTGCGCGAAGCCGGGAGCAGCACTGGCGGTCTGCCGCCATGCTCGTGCATGCAACGCCGCGTGTAGCTGCTCGGCCCTCGGGTGGATCCTGCGGCCGTCAACCTCGATCTGCACGTCGCCGGGTGCGCGGCTTCCCTCCTTGTCGGACGGGGCAGGTCACGCCGGCAGGAAACCTGCCCCGCGGGGTCTGTTACCTGCCCTCACTAGTCCGACGAGACAACCCGCCCGAATGTCAGGCGGCGCGCCGCCTCTCAGTCCGGTGTGCTGTCTCGTCGAAGTGGGGGGCAAGTGCAAGTAGGGCGGCAGCATGTCCATCCCTGCAGGGGGCAGGCCAGCAGCATCAGAGACTTCAAGGAGGCCTGGGAAGCCAAGGGCATCGCAGCTCATCGGGCTCCTGGATCCCGCCGCTACGGCACCGCCGGACTGGCGGCCTCGTCACCGCGCAGCCTAGCCCGATCGAAGGCGCCGAGCAGGTCGCCTGCGCGCACTCCATGTCGCCGGTCTGGCACCTGGCCTGACAGTCCGGCCTTTGACGGACGCGGCGGCTACGGTGAGCCCATGACGACTTCCCAGCCGCCGCCCCTTGCCCCCGACGAGCTGGTCGCAACCGGCACCGAGCGCGAAGTGCTTGAGGCGTTCCTTGACTTCCACCGCGAGGTGCTTGTCCGCAAGGTCTCCGGCGTCTCTGAGCAAGAGGCCCGGTACCGCCGCGTGCCGTCGAAGACTACGCTGGCCGGCCTGGTCAAACACATGATCGGGGTGGAGCGCGGCTGGTTCCAGCGGGTACTTGCAGGACGGCCCCCTGAGGAGATCGGCCCCAATGTAGGAGGCGGCGAGGATAGCTGGGAGCTGGGCGAGGGTGAAACGATCGATTCGCTGGTCAATGAGTACCGGCGGACCTGCGAGCAGTCGCGACAGACGGCCGCGCGGTTCGGGCTCGATGACGCCGTGCCGCAGCGGCGCCTGGGCCGCGTGTCGCTGCGCTGGATCTACGTCCACATGATCGAAGAGACAGCGCGGCACGTCGGACACGCAGACATCCTGCGCGAGCAGACCGACGGTGCCACCGGTGTGGACGGCTAAGGACGCCACTGGTGTGGACGTGGACTGTCACAGCCGTTACCGGACGGCCCAAGTCCGCGCATGAGGCAGGTGGGCCGGCAGTGGCAGCTGCTGCTGTTCGGCGCAGGGGAAAGTGGTGTCTGACATCATGATGGCCATGGTTGCGCCGGAGCCCACAGTCGGTGAGGTCTTGCTCAGCCAGGATCAGATCCGGAACCGGCTGTCTGAGCTGGCCGCCGACATTGACGTCGATTATGCAGGCCGTGACCTGGTGCTTCTTGGCGTGCTCAAAGGCGCCATGATGGTGATGGCTGACCTGGCCCGAATGCTCGCCCATGACAAGGTGGAAATCGACTGGATCGCTGTGTCGAGTTACGGCAGCGGGACGTCGTCGTCGGGGGTGATCCGGATGATCACCGAGCCAAGCCTCGACCTCGCAGGGCGCAACGTGCTGGTCGTCGACGACATCACCGACTCCGGGCTCACGCTGTCCTGGCTGGTCGAGAACATACGCTCTCGGGCCGCGGCGTCGGTGGAAGTATTCAGCCTGCTCCGCAAGCCCGACCTGGTGAAGTTGCCGGTCCCGCTACGCTACCTCGGTTTCGACATCCCGCCCGACTTCGTTGCGGGCTACGGGATGGACTACGCCCAGCGTTATCGCAACCTGCCTTACATCGCCATCTTGAACTTCTGACTCAAGCCAGCGTCAGGAGACCACCTGGCTGGTGGCACCGCGACAGCGTGGTGCTAGCCCTCAGGTTCGGTCCTCGACCTGATCGACGCCGTCGCCACAATCCGCGGCAACGCCGTTACCTGGAGCCGATCCTGCCCACCGCGCTTGACGGCCTGCGTCCTCAACCAGGGTCAAGCATGTGGGCCGCTGCTGTCTCCCAGTGCCGTTCCCGCCGCCGACTGGTTAGCATCGCGAATTAGTTTCGCAAACGTCCGCAACAGGAGTGCCATCGGTGAAGGCTGCGCGCTGGGTAGATGTGGGACGAGTAGTGTGCGGGGAGGTGCCGGTCCCGTCTGTTGCGGACGGCGAGATCCTGGTCCGGACCGCTTACGCGTCGATCTGCGGCTCGGATCTGCACACGGTGTTCCTTGGCGCGCCCACCGGAGCCGGGCCCGGCTATATCGGGCACGAAGGCGCGGGCGAGGTGGTGGAGTCGCGATGCGCCGGGTTCGAGCCGGGGGACCGGGTGCTGACCGTCCCGCACGCTCTCGTCGGACGCTGCCTGGCCGAGTACCAGGCCCTCCCTGGTTCGGCTTGCATCCCGCTGCCGTCCGCGGTGCCGCTGAGTCACTTGCTCATGGCGCAGCAGCTCGGCACGGTGGTCTACGCACTCCGCTCGCACCCGCTGGATGTCGTCGGCAAGGACGCGGCCGTCGTCGGGCAGGGGTCGGCGGGCGCGTTCTTCACCTTCCTGCTCAAGCGAGCCGGGGCGGCGCGCGTGCTCGTATCGGACAAGTCGTCGGCGCGCCTGGCTTACGGCCGCGCCCTGGGCGCGAACCTGGCCGTGAACGTTGGCGACGGCGACTTCCGGGCAGCGGTGCTGGAGGCCACGGCCGGGCAGGGCGCGGCCGTGGTGGTAGAAGCGGTAGGCAGCCGGGAAGCCTTCCGGCAGAGCCTGGACCTGGCCGCAGCCGGGGCGACCGTCATCTGGTTCGGCCTGCCCGAGGACGCCGGGGACTATTCGTTCTCGTTCGCTGAGTTCTTCCGGCGGCGGCTGACCGCCCACTGCGTCTTCGGCGCGCAGAGTGAACCGGGACTGGAGTCGTTCCGGTACGCCGTGCGGCTGATCACAGACGGCGCGATTGACGTGACCCCGCTGCTCAGCCACATGCTGCCGATCGAGCAAGTCGGTGACGCCTTCTGCATCGCGCATGACCGGATTGACAACGCGCTGAAAGTGTCGATCAAGTTCTGACTGACTGGAGGCTGGCCATGGAGATGACAGGAGGCGAGGCGGTTGTCTGTGCCCTCGAGACCCTTGGCGTACGCCATGTCTTCGGCATCGTCAGCGTCCACAACCTGCCGATCTATGACGCCATCGCACGGCGCGGGACCATCACGCCCATAGCTGTCCGGCACGAGCAGGCCGCTGCCCACGCCGCCGACGGCTACGCGCGCGCGACGGGCGGGCTGGGCGTGGTCATCGCTAGCACCGGGCCGGGCACGACCAATACGATGACGGGCCTGTTCGAGGCGAGCTTCGCCTCCTCGCCGGTCCTGCTCGTGACTGGGCAGATCGACAGCAGGTACCTGGGTAAGGCCAAGGGCTTCCTGCACGAGGCCGAGCACCAGCGGCTCATGCTGTCCTCGCTGTGCCGCCGGGTGGATACGGTGCGCCGCACCGAGGACATCGGGCGGGCGATCATCTGGGTGGCCGAGGACATCCGCGCGGGCCGTCCCAAGCCAGGGGCAGTGGAGATCCCGATCGACCAGCAGTACCGCCGGGCTGAGGTAGTGGTGCCGGGCCTTCGGGCGGACGGTGGTTACGTCCCGGACCCGGCCGCCGTCGCGAAGGTTGCCGAGGCGCTTTCGGCTGCCGCCCGGCCGGTGCTGTGGGCTGGCGGTGGTGTCATCAGCTCCGGCGCTGGGCCCGCGCTGGTGGCGCTGGCCGAGCGCCTCACCGCCCCGGTCGTCACCACGATCGAGGGTCGGGGCTCCATTCCTGAGGACCACCCCCTATGCCTGGGCGCACTGACCACCAGCCCACCGGTCGAGGACATCGTGTCGAACGCCGATGTCGTGCTAGCGGTGGGCACCCGGTTCCAGGGCAACAGCACGCGCAACTGGAGCCTGTCCTTCGGCGGCACGCTCGCGCACCTGGACGCCGACCCGGCCGTCATCGGGCGCAGCTACCCGACCGCCCTGCCGGTCGTCGGCGACGCCCGCATCGGCCTGGAGCTGCTACTCGGCGCGATCGGCCGGGTCAGCGCCGACCCCGAGCATGCCGAGAAGGCCCGGTCTGCGGCCGCGACAGCCCGCGCGGACGCCCGCGCCGAGCTCGGCGAGGACCACTGCCAGATCATGGACGCCATCCGGCGCAACACGCCGCGCGAGTCGGTCATCGTCAGGGACGCTACGGTCCCGGCCTACCTGTGGGGCGACCGGCTCCTGCCGATCCTCCAGCCCCGCACGTCGATGCGCCCAGCCTCCGCGGCGATCGGTCCTGGCCTGCCGCTGGCGCTCGGCGCGGCGATCGGCAGCGGGCATCCGGTCGTTCTGATCGCCGGCGACGGCGGGTTCATGCTGCACGTCGGGGAGCTGGTCACGGCCGTGCAGCACGAAGTGCCCGTGCTGATCTGCTTGTTCAACGACCGGGGCTATGGCGTGCTGCGCGGCATCCAGGCGCGCCAGTTTGACGGTCGGACCACCGGCGTCGATCTCACCACGCCTGACTTCCCCGCGCTGGCGACGTCGATGGGCATGCAGGCCAGCCGGGTGAGCGACCCGGACGAATTCGAGCGGCGTTTCCGCGACGCCATCGGATCGGGTCGGCCGACGCTGCTGGACATCGACCTGCTAGCACTCAGCCCGCTCCGCTTTCCGCCCGCGGTGCGACGCTCGTAGCGGCCCGGCCCTGGCCCTCGTTACCAGATGCGGACCCGAGCCGCAGGCTCGAGCCACAGCTCGTCGGTGGCGGCGACACCAAACGCGTCGTAGAACTCGTCGAGGTTCCGCACGATCTGGTTGCAGCGGAATTCGTTGGGGGAATGCTCGTCGATGGCAAGCAGCCGGATGATTTCCTCGTCCCGGATCTTGTCCTGCCAGGCGCGAGCCCACGACAAGAAGAAGCGCTGGGCGCCCGTCAAGCCGTCGATGACCGGTGCCTCTTGGCCGTGCAACGACACCTGATAGGCCTTCCATGCGATGCCGAGGCCGCCCAGGTCCCCGATGTTCTCCCCGATCGTCAGCGCTCCGTTCACATGCTGGTCAGGGGTCTGCTT
>JASHSZ010000309.1 GCA_030040815.1 Streptosporangiaceae bacterium | reverse complement strand
GCACCGCCCCGGCAGGCACCCCGGCAGCACGAACAGGCGCCGCCGGCTGATCGGCTGACTGGTACACCGCAGCATCACCTCCGGCAGCCGGGTAAACCTCTTCGCGGGCTCGTCATCACGGGGCGGCGCCGATTGTGCGCCCGCCGTGAAAGACACCGAAGTCACTCGCCTTAGAATCTGTGTTCGATTCTACTAGTGACCACCGACATAACGCGTGCCGTTTTGCTGCCGGCGGACGGATGGTCAGATGAGGGAGACAACATCTTCGGTCGGCTTTGGTGGCGAACGTACCGCGATGGCCGAACCCAGGCGCGGGCGCTCTTAATCCCCGCAACTGCTCCCGGCGAGGTTGTTCGCGGTCGCGAACGCCTGCTGCAGGTAACCGTTGACGGTGGCGATGAAGGAGTTGGCCTGGGTGAGCGCGCTGTTGATCTCTGACTGCGCATGGCTGATGACCGCCTGCGGAGTCGGCTCACCGGCCGCCGAGCCACCGGACTTCAGCAGTGTGTCCACGTCACTGGTGAGCTGGCTAATGTCACCGCGCACCGTGCTGATGTCTGACGTGACCGTCGTCGCGTCCTCACCGACCGCCGTTCCGTCGCTGTCTACGGTCGTCGCGTCGCTGTCGACGGTGCTCACGTTGTCGCACGACAGGCCGGTCCCGTTCGCCGCGTCGGACTGAAGCTGGGAAAGGTCCGTGCTTACCTGGTGCACATCCGTGCTCATCTGGGTCACGTCACTGCTCAGCTGGGCCGTGTCGCTTTGCAACGTGCTGATGTCGCTGCTCACTTGCTGCTGGTCGGTGGTGATCTGAGCGGAATCCTGCTGCCGACCCGCTGACCGCTTGGCCGCCGTGTTGGCATGGCTCATCTGCTGTCTCAGCCTCGCCAGATCCGAGTTGTAGACGGCGCGCGTGCCCGACCGGAGCACCGCCGACTCGAGGTATCCGCTCGCGTCGGGCGCTGTGATACTCAGCCTCCCGCCGGTCAGCGTGCCGGTGATCGTCACAACCCCCAGTGCATAGATCCCGATGCCGGTGAAGGACACGTCCTTGCCATTGAACTGCACTATCACCGGCACGGTCTGGACCTGCATGGTCTCGCTCGGCGCGGTGCCGGACAGGGTGTCGTCGATAATGGTGCCTCGCGCGCGGCCGTGCTGCTGTGCTGACCACGTAATCAGCACAGCGGTGCTGCGGTTGGTCCCCACGTAATACGCCGACCTGCTGCTGCCACAGCCAGCGGCCAGCAAGCCCGCAGTAGCCATAACGATCGGCAGGGTGCGCCTCATGATGGGCCTCCGGCGGAACCAAGATCAGCGTGCTTTTGCTGCTTGGCTAGCGACAAAGGTTGGCGGGCTAGCCCGCTGGCGACACGCGTCTCTCGCAGCATGTCCACTGCCGTGGGCATTCATCCGCTGCGGAGGCCAGTTTCGACGTGCCGCACGCCGAGTTTCGCGTGTCAAGCGCGCTCCGAATCCGAAGCGCGAGGGACTAACAGCCCGTTCCCGTGCCCATCGACAGACCACGCCAGCCGGCGGAGAGGCTCGCTAACGAGCCGCAGTGGCCAGCACGGGCAGGTCATAGCTGCGGCGGATGCTGCTGCCGAGCCGGGTGATGTCCGCGCCGTATACGTGCAGCGAGATCGCGACGCTGTCGCCGATATTGCGGACCCGGTGGATGTCACCAGGCGGGGCGAAGGCGCTGATCTCACCGGGCCGGTTCTCGTTGCGGCCGACCTCGGTCAGGTAGGTGCCATCGGCCGCGAGCGCGAACAACTCCTCGTACTCGATCCCCTGCAGGACGCCAAACACGCACCAGGTGACGTGGTCGTGGACCGGTGTCCCCTGGCCAGGCCGCCAGACGATGGCGATTACAGAGAACGAGCCGTCAGGCTCGACGTGGAGCGTGTTGCACTGGTAAGAATCGGGGTCGCCCTCGCGCTCGGCAGCGGTCAGCATGTCCGGGGCGGGCAGATGAAGCCGAAGCTGCGCGGCGACGAGCTCGGCGGTCTGTTGCCAGTCTGCGTGGCGGTCGGTCGCAGCGCGGATGGCGGCCACGAGATCGGCGGGACATCGCGTGCGGACCGGGCTGATAGCCGTCATGCAGAGCCTCCTTCTTGCCTAGGCAGGCTGCCTAGTAGCCCAGTCAAGATTTGCCTACTGGATCACTAGACAAATGTACGCCGCGCTGGTTACCAAGCGCCAATGCCAGCTATCCATGGATTGATAGAGCCGGTCTATCGAATGCCAGCTCAGCGGGCCGAGAGCTGCCCGAGCTCCTAGAAAATGTGCCCGCTGCGCGCCGCCGTACCCGGCGAAGGCCCCGGCTGACCAGAACCCCGCGAGGGTCCGGCCCGGCTGGCAGGATTGCCGGTATGGGCACCACGATGCTGCTCGACGCCGCTTCGATGTACTTCCGGGCGTTCTACGGGGTGCCCCAGGAAACCATGCGGGCGCCTGACGGCACGCCGGTGAACGCGGTCAGGGGCCTGCTCGACATGATCGCCACGCTGCTGCGGGCCCGGCACCCGGACCGGTTGTTCGCGTGCATGGATGCGTCCTGGCGGCCGGCCTTCCGGGTACGAGCGATCCCGTCGTATAAGACGCACCGGGCCAACCCGGACGGCTCCGAGCAGATCCCCGACGGCCTGACAGTGCAGCTGCCGATCATGGTCGCCGTGCTGGACGCGGCCGGCATCGCGATGAAGTGGGCGGATGGCTACGAGGCCGACGACATCATCGGCACGCTGGCGGCCCAGGCCACCGAACCGGTCGAGGTGGTCACCGGCGACCGGGACCTGTTCCAGGTTGTCGACGACGCCCGCGGTATCAGGGTTGCCTACATCGGCAAGGGCGTCGCCAGGCTCGAACTCGTCGACGAGGCCGACGTGACTCGGCGCTACCAGATCCCCGGCCGCTCGTATGCGGCGTTTGCCGCGCTGCGCGGCGACCCCAGCGACGGGCTGCCGGGCGTGCCGGGCGTGGGGGAGAAGACGGCCGCGGCGCTCGTCCGCGTGTTCGGCTCCGTCGAAGCGATGCTGGCCGCGATCGACGCCGGGCATGGCGGCTTCCCGCCGGGCAGCCGGGCGAAGCTCGTCGCGGCGCGGCCGTACCTGGAGGCCTGCCTGCC
>JASHSZ010000308.1 GCA_030040815.1 Streptosporangiaceae bacterium | reverse complement strand
GTAGTCCTCGATCGGGTCAGCGGTGTCGTTCAAGTCGAGCAACGGAATCAAGACATCAGAAAGCATGTCGCCTGCGACGAGCACCCCGCGTTCCTCGATCAATAGTGCCGCGTGGCCCGGGGCATGCGCTTGATGCTCGATAATCCGGACTCGGGGGCCATCCCAAGGAATCTGCGTCATCTCGGCGGGCAGGCCGGTAATGAGGCCGAGCAGGTCCAGCGGTACCTGCTCGGCGATGTCCGCCGGTATCAGCTCGGCGATGCGGGCCTTCCCGCGCGCGTCCGACAGCCGATCTCGGGCAGTGTCTGCGCAGCGGGCCGTGCCGTAACGGGGGGCCGCGCCGAGCCGGGCGTGCCAGAGCATGTGATCCCAATGCGGATGCGTAGCAAACCCTGCCACAACTGGCCGGCCCAACTCGCGAAGGTCGTTCGCGAGGGCGGCCATTTCGTTGCCGAGCACCCCTGGGTCGATGAGCAGCACGCCAGCCTGGCCGTACACGACAACGGCGTTGCTCTGGCAGAACTCGCTCTCGTGGATCAGCACGCCCTGAGCGACCTGCCTCAGCACGGGCGGCCCCTTCTGCTTGTGGTTTGCAACCGCTTGTCGAGACCGTAGTACCCGCCGGTAGTACTAGCCTGCCGACTCAAGCGATTCGTCGAGTTGGGATTGCTCACCCGCGAGGACCACGCGAGTCGGCCAGCGGGCGCGCTACAGCCTGACCGAGCCCGCGATCCAACTCGTACCCGTGTTCGCGCAGCTCGGCAGCTGGGGAATTCGCCACCGGCCCACGAGCCGCGCCCTGCGCGTTCGCGCCGAGCTACTCGAACAAGGCGGCTCCGCGCTCTGGCAAGAGTTCATGGACGAGCTTCGCCGCTCGCACCTTGGCTGCCCTTCTTCCTGGTCACCTATGGCCGGACTCTCGCCGAGATGGTGTGCAACGCCCGTCCATTGCCCCGCCACCGCGACGAAGGCCAGGTTCCGGGTGTAGGTGAACGCGAGACTGAGGCCGCTGTGGCGGCGGTGCGGCGGCCCGTCCTATGCACGGGCCGCGGCTGGCTGGCACGAGCTGCGGCTGCAGCCGGTCTCGCGGGAGATCGTCGATGACTGCCTGGCCCTCACCGACGCGCTCGCACCGGAGATCGAGCGGATCGACGCCGAGCTGCGCCGGCACGCCAGGACCGATCCGCGGGTCAGCGTCCTCACCACGCCGCCCGGTGTCGGCCAGTTCACCGCGCTCGTCCTGGTCGCCGTGATCGGTGACATCACCCGGTTCCCCAGCGCCCGCAAGCTCGCCAGCTGGGCCAGGCTGACCCCACCGTCCGCGGCTCGGACCGCACGTCCACAGACTGTGCGTAACTTGTCAACACACCTGGTCATGGGTATGACAGTGTCCACAACCGTGTGAGGAAGGCTCGCTTCGTGACCAGCCATCACACGATGATCCGTTACACGGCCACTGGAACCGCAGCGCTGCGAGTTGCAGTAGTGCAGTAATACAGTAATGCAGTACTACTTCAAAAACGAGAGAACGAGGCGGCGGGCGGTCCGCTGCGTTGTCTTGCTAGCGAGCTCCTGGCATGCACCGGCCTATTTCCATCCGGGTCACCACCACCCCGAGGAGACGTCCCGCTGTGTTAACCCATAGTTCTCGCCAGTACACCGCGTGCCAACGTTGCCTGCACGGCTACCCAACCCCGTCAGACGCTGCGATACTGCGCAGGTGGGGGGGTTGAGAGTCGCCCTGGCTAACCTCAAGCCAGGCACGGGCAAGACCACGTCAGCGGTCTGGCTGGCCCATGTTTTTGCGCAAGCTGGGAACAGCGTGCTCCTGGTCGACGCTGACCCCTCTGGTAGTGCTCTGGAATGGTCCGACCTCGCGTTTATGGACCCACGGCTAACGCCGTCGGAGGCGGCGTTCCCGTTCCGCATCGTGGCTCTGCCGTCCCGCGAACTGCACCGCCGGGTGCCCGAGATCGCCCTGGCCGATGACGTGGTGATCATCGACACGCCACAATTGGAGGACCACCCAGGTATCGCCCGGTCGGCGCTGCGGTATGCCGATGAGATCCTGATCCCTTGTGCACCGAGCCCCATAGAGATCAACCGCACCACACCAGTGCGCGACGAGATCAACGAAATTGGCGCGGTGCGTGATAGGCCTGCCCGCTCAGCCGTGCTACTGAACCGCTGCATCGCACGGGCGCACTCTACAAATGACGCCCGACAGGCGCTTGAGCGGCTCGGTTATGACGTGCTGGGGACCGCAGTACCCCGGCTAGAGGTCTACGCTCAGAGCTTCGGAATGCCCATTAGACATCCTGGCCGTGATGTCTGGCACTGCGTGGCCCGCGAACTCGTGGATCGGTGCCTTCCCCTCCACGAAGCGCGGATATGAGCACGCAGCGAGAGCAGCGCAAAGCGCAGATGACTGCAGCCGCTGCGAGGCGTGCAGAACCTGATGCACGACCGCCGGGCCGGACCGCGATCCGGTCGAAGCCGGTCAGAATTACCCTGGACCTGAGCCCCGAACTCTATCGGCAGCTAACCCAGTGGGCCGCTTCGGCCGCGATAACGCTCGATGTGCCGCGGGTGGCTCTAGCGGACGCTGTACGCGCGATGATCCGGGCCACGGCCGAGAGTCCCGACAAGGCTCTCGAGCTACTGCGTCACGAGCGAGAGCAGTAGTGCGCCTAGCCGCCGGTGATCACTGGCCAGCGAGCTGACCTCGGTGACCGTCATGACCCCTTTGAGCAACTCCTGGACCTATATGACCGACTCGATGTTCGACCTCACCGGGAAAGTCGCGTTGGTCACCGGCGGCAGCCGGAGCCTGGCCGGGCGGTGGCAGAGGCGTTCGCCGCGCGCGGCGCAGACTTGATCATCGCCAGCCGCAAGGCAGATGCCTGCGTGTCAGCTGCCCGCGAGATCACCGCGCGTTTCGGCGTGACAGTGCTGCCAGTCGCGTGCAACGTGGCAGCTGGACTGACTGCGACGCCCTGATCGACCGCGCCTACGCGAGGTTCGCGCGGGTCGACGTGGTGGTAAGCAACGCCGGGATATCCCCGCTCTACCCGTCGCTCGACCAGGCAGCGAGGCGTTGTGCGACAAGGTGATCGCGGTGGACGGCGGTCGCCGAGTTCGGCTCGAGCGGGCTTGCCGGGCTCAAGTGCTCACGAGCGGCTGGATTAGCACTAGGGCGTTGAGCGCGATGATCACGGTGACGCATGCGCCGGCGCAGATCGTGGTGCAGCGGCGGTTGGCATGCTCGCCCATGACCTGGGGACGGCTGGTGAGCTGGAGCAGCGGTACCAGGGCGAACGGGATGCCAAAAGACAGTACTACCTGGCTGAGCACTAGTGCGCTCGTGGGGTTGACACCGGTTGCCAGAATGGCCAGTGCGGGGAGCATGGTGACGGCGCGCCGGGCGATCAGCGGGACGCGGAAGTCGGTGAACCCTGCCATGATGACCTGACCCGCGTAGGTGCCCAGCGAGTCTGCCGTGCGATTTGCGGCGAGTTTGGCGAGTCCTCCTGTTCGCCGTGAGCGCTTGGTGCCAGAGGCAGCCGACGGTTTCGATCTTGCACCGTTGCTTGGGGACAAAGACGGCTGCTGTACAAGCCACGCGCCGAACTGGTAGCGGCATGAGCACCGTAACGCGGTGAGTGCCGGGTCGGGCGTGGCGTTCCGCTCTGGCAGTTCTCCGTGATGGCTGCGATCAGGCTGGTTTTCTAGGCGCCATCCGGTGAGATCAGCCCTGACCGCGCGCCGGGATCGCATTCAGTGGCACGTTGATCACCTGCGGGTGTCCAATGGCGCGGAAGGTCACCACCGTGGATTCCTCCATGTTGCCGCTAGATTCGATGACCTTATTGCCGTTGGTGACGAACGCTGTCGGCGCGTCGACCGACAAGGCGAGCCGCCGGACCACGCTGTGGTCATCGACCCAGATATCCAGAGAACTGACGTGGCCAGAGCGCAACTGCGCCATGAACGGCACCGAGATGGCAGGCAGCGCGGCAAGCGCGGTTGCCCGCAGGTGCTCGACACGGACGCCGTCGACGACCGCCATGCCAACCTGGACGAACCGGGCCGACGGTGAGAGTTCGGCCAACAGCGGCCGTGGGTCGGGAATATGCATGTCAATAGCTGTCTGTCCTGTTTCGTGATACCAGGCGTGGTTCTGGTAGCTGTATACCTGGCCGTCCACGACTCGCCCGACTCCTGTGAGTCGCAGTCGCCGCACGCCAGGTCCCGACGCTGTGTAGGTGGATGAGTCGCTCCAGTTCGCTCCGGAGAACGTCAGGCGGAAGGTGCTGGTTGCCTGTCTCTGGTCCTCCGTGAGGGTGGTGGTGATGACCGCCTGGCCGGACCGCGCGAGGGCCAGCCGAGAAGCCGCCACCAGGTGCCGCACATAAGCCGCGTTGAGCACGGCGGGGCGGGTCGGCCGGGGCGCTGCCGGCCTGCTCGCCGGCGCTCCGATTAGCTGACTCGCCACCAGCGCGGCAGTGCAGCCAGCTGCCGCCAGACCGACGCCGACCGTGGTCACGCGCCTGGCCGTTACCGCCCGGCGTGCCTTGACGGGGAACGGGGCCGTGACCGGCCGCTGCCGCCGCGCGATGTCGTCGGTCGCGACCGGAAGCAACCCCGTTTCGAACAAGGAATGAATCTGGTCCTTCAGGTCACTCGACATCGGTCACTCCCAGCTTCGCCCGCAGCCGCGAGAGGCCGCGGGTCAGATGATTCTGCACGGTCGTCGTCTTGATGCCGGTGAGCTCCGCCACCTCGCGCAGCGTGTAGCCGTAGCCGTGCACCAGCACGACCGCGATCCGCTGGCGCTGCGTCAGCGCCGCGAGGGCGGCCGGCAGGGCGGGCTCGAAGCTACGGTCCTCGCCATCCGGGATTGCGAATAGCACCCGCTGCCGTCGCCGTGGCTTGCCACGGGTCAGCCCCACCCGGAACAGGTAGCCGGGGAGGTTTGCCACGTGCTGCAGCTTGTCCCAGTGCTCGAAGGCGTACGCCAGCGCCTCGGCGGTGGCGTCGCGGCCGTCCTCGAACCCGAACGCCGCGGCCAGCGCACGGCTCAGCTGCGGCTGCGCGGCCAGCACGAAAGTCTCGAAGTCGCCTTGCTGGTCGGCGTCAAGCCCGCTTGCCGCCGGGGTGTCGCTGGCTGCCTGCCGCATCGCACCTCTCTCGGGTTCCGGAGCGTGGCTCTATTGCTAAGACGGCCGTGGGACGTGGATGTACCACATCCTCCTGTCAGTCGGTAAGCAGCCAGTTCCGAAGCCGCTCACGCGCACCGACCGCTCGCGTTGTCGAGCAACTGCTGCGCACCCTGCTGCTCCCTGTCCGGGCTCACGAACCGGGCCACCAACAAACCGCCGATGATGACCACCAATGTGGCGCTCACGGCGGCGATGGCGAAGAGAAACGGCGTCGGGTCGGGCACGGCTGACCTCGTCGGCCAGGGGCGGAGCGCCGCTGAGCCACGGATTGCCAGCGTCAGACGACTGCAGCTGATAGGTCAAGCAGCTTTCGTCCCCCAGAGGCCAGACGAGCTGCAAAGTGGCCAAACATCGTGCAAACTCACACAAACTCGCAAGGGACCCGTGTACGGGAAAGGCGGGTCCGTTACTATCGCTAGAACACGTTCTAGTTGATGGCCAGGGACGCCGATGCACATCGCCTATACGCCGGAGCAGGAGCGCCTCCGGGTGCGGCTGCGCGAGTACTTCGCAGGCCTGATGACCCCGGAACGGCGGGCAGGGCTGGCCCGGTCGGGCGGCGATTACGGCGACGGCAGCGCCTACAAGGAAGTCATCCGCCAGCTCGGCCGGGATGGCTGGCTGGCGCTGTCCTGGCCGGCTGAATACGGCGGCCAGGACGGCTCATTGCTCGACCAGCTGATCTTCACGGACGAGGCTGCGATCGCCGGGGTCCCGATCCCGTTTCTCACCATCAACACCGTCGGCCCGACCATCATGCGCTTCGGCACGCCCGACCAGAAGGAGCGGTTCCTGCCGCCGATCGCGGCCGGTGAGCTGCACTTCTCCATTGGGTACTCCGAGCCGGGGGCCGGCACAGACCTGGCCTCGCTGCGGACGCGCGCCGTCAGGGACGGCGACACCTACGTGATCAACGGCCAGAAGATGTGGACCAGCCTGATCGAGTACGCGGACTACGTCTGGCTGGCCTGCCGCACCGACCCCGACGCCGTGCGGCACAGGGGCCTGTCGATCATCATCGTGCCGACCGACGCGGATGGTTTCTCCTGGACGCCCGTCCGCACCGTAGCCGGGCTCACCACCAGCGCCACCTACTATTCCGACATCCGGGTGCCGGCGAGCAACCTGGTCGGCGAGGAGCACAAGGGCTGGCCGCTCATCACCAACCAGCTGAACCACGAGCGGGTCGCGCTCACTTCCGCTGCTCCGCTTTTGGCAGCGCTGGCCGCGGTTACCGACTGGGCAGCCTCGGTCAAGCTGGCAGACGGACGCCGCGTCATCGACCAGGAGTGGGTCCAGCTCAGCCTCGCCAGGGTGCACGCCAAGGCCGAGGTGCTCAAGCTGATGAACTGGCGCATCGCGGCGGCCGCAGGTTCGCCCGGACCGGCGGCGGCGTCGGCTACCAAGGTCTACGGCACCGAGCTCACCATCGAGGCCTGCCGCCTGCTACTGGAGATCCTGGGGCCGAGCGCCGAGGTCCGCGACGGGTCGCCCGGGGCCGTGCTGGCGGGCCGGATCGAGCGGATGCAGCGGTCCGCCCTAATCCTCACCTTCGGTGGCGGCACCAACGAGGTCCAGCGCGACATCATCGGTGCGGCGGCGCTTGGCCTTCCGTTCAGTCGGCGGTAGCGCA
>JASHSZ010000307.1 GCA_030040815.1 Streptosporangiaceae bacterium | reverse complement strand
GGTCCGGCCGGTCGACCGGCGCTGCAACTCGGAGGCGAGCTTGACCCGCTGAGCCTCGCCGCCCGACAGCGTCGGGGCCGGCTGGCCGAGCCGCACGTAGCCGAGGCCCACGTCGACGAGCGTCTTGAGGTGCCGGTGAATCGCCGGAACCGGCTCAAAGAACTCGGCCGCCTCTTCTATCGGCATCTCCAGCACGTCGGCGATCGTTTTGCCCTTGTAGTGCACCTGCAGCGTGTCGGTGTTGTACCGAGCGCCGTGGCAGACCTCGCACGGCACGTACACGTCCGGCAGGAACTGCATCTCGATCTTGATGGTGCCGTCTCCCGAGCACGCCTCGCAGCGGCCGCCCTTGACGTTGAAGGAGAACCGGCCCGGCTGGTAGCCGCGCACCTTCGCCTCGGTGGTCTGCGCGAACAGCCGCCGGACGTGGTCGAACACGCCCGTGTAGGTCGCTGGATTGGACCGCGGCGTGCGGCCGATCGGTCCCTGGTCGACGTGCACGACCTTGTCGAGGTGCTGAATGCCGGTGATCTTCGAGTGCTTGCCCGGCACGATGCGGGTGCCGTGCAGCTCCCGCGCGAGCGCGCTGTAGAGGATGTCGTTGACCAGCGTCGACTTTCCCGAGCCGGACACGCCGGTGATCGCGATGAAGCAGCCGAGCGGGAACGCGACGTCGATGTCCTTGAGGTTGTGCGCGGCCGCGCCCTTCACCACGACCTCGCGGCCCTTGACGGGCTTGCGCCGCCGCGCCGGGATAGCGATGGCCTCCCGGCCAGTCAGGTAGGCGCCGGTGATCGAATGCTGGCTCGCGAGCAGCTCCTCCAGCGGCCCGGACACGACGATGTGGCCGCCGTGCTCACCGGCCCTCGGACCGATGTCGACCACCCAGTCCGCCGCCCGGATGGTGTCCTCGTCGTGCTCGACGACGATCAGCGTGTTCCCAAGGTCGCGCAGCCGCAGCAGGGTTTCCAGCAGCCGGTGATTGTCCCGCTGGTGCAGCCCGATCGACGGCTCGTCCAGCACGTACAGCACGCCGACCAGGCCGGAGCCAATCTGCGTCGCCAGCCGGATCCGCTGCGCCTCGCCACCCGCCAGCGTCGCCGACGCCCGGTCCAGGGTCAGGTAGTCGAGGCCGACGTCCAGTAGGAAGCCGAGCCGGGTGTTGACTTCCTTAAGGATCCGGCCCGCGATCTGCATGTCGCGGTCGGACAGCTCGAGTGCCAGCAGCAGCTTGGCCAGCTCCCCGATTGGCAGCGAGCAGTAGTCGGCGATCGACCGGTTGTCGACGCTGACCGCGAGCGACATCGGCTTCAGCCGGGCTCCCTGGCACGCCGGGCACGGCACCTCGCGCATGAACTCGGCGTACCGCTCTCGGCTGTAGTCGCTGTCGGCGTCGGAGTGCCGCCGCTCGATGTACGGGATCGCGCCTTCGAAGTTGGTGTAGTACGAGCGCTCCCGGCCGTACCTGTTCCGGTACCGGACGTGCACCTGCTGGTCGTAGCCGTACAGCAGAGCCTTCTGGGCCCGGCCGGGCAGCCGTTCCCACGGCGTGTCGACGCTGAAGCCGAGGGCGTCGCCGAGCGCCTCGATCAGCCGCAGGAAGTAGTCGCTGACGTGGCCGGCGCTCCACGCGCTGATCGCGCCCTCAGCCAGCGTCTTCGACGGCTCAGAGACGACAAGCTCCGGGTCCACTTCCATCTTGGTGCCGAGTCCGGTGCAGTCCGTGCAGGCGCCCCACGGCGAGTTGAAGGAGAACGACCGTGGCTCCAGCTCGTCAAATGACACGTCGTCGTAGAGGCAGGCGAGGTGCTCAGAGAACATCCGCTCGCGGTTCGGGTCGTCCTCGGGCAGATCGACGAAGTCGAGGATCACGACGCCGCCCGCCAGCGACAAGGCCGTCTCGACCGAGTCGGTCAGTCGTCGCCGGGCCGACTGCTTGACATCCAGCCGGTCCACCACGACCTCGATGTCGTGCTTCTCGTACTTCTTCAGCGCGGGCAGCTCGCCGGACACCGCCGTGTCCAGCCGGATGACCGTGCCGTCGACCCGGGCCCGCGAGTAGCCCTTCACCTGCAGATCGCGCAGCAACTCGGTGTACTCGCCCTTCCGGCCGCGCACGACCGGCGCCAGTACCTGGAACCTGGTGCCCTCGTCCAGCTCCAGTACCCGGTCGACGATCTGCTGCGGCGTCTGCCGCGCGATCGGCCGACCGCACACCGGGCAATGCGGCTTGCCCACCCGGGCGAACAGCAGCCGCAGGTAGTCGTAGACCTCGGTGATGGTGCCGACGGTCGACCTTGGGTTGCGCCCGGCCGCCTTCTGATCTATCGACACCGCGGGCGACAGGCCGTCGATAAAGTCGACGTCCGGCTTGTCCATCTGGCCCAGGAACTGCCGCGCGTAGGCCGACAGCGACTCGACGTACCGGCGCTGACCCTCGGCGAAGATCGTATCGAAGGCGAGACTGGACTTTCCCGAGCCGGACAGCCCGGTGAACACGATCATTGCGTCGCGCGGCAGGTCCAGCGACACATCCTTGAGGTTGTGCTCGCGGGCGCCACGGATGACGAGACGATCTGCCAATTTACGCTCAGTTTCTCCCGGTACGTACGGCTGGGAAGGGGCGACCTGGCGGGGCACAACTCTGCTACGTCATGCTATCCGCGGGGTCTGACAAAACCCGGGCCTTCGGCCGGCGGCGCAATCCAGTCACGGCGACAGACCCGTCCAGGAGCCGGTCAACCACCGGTGTCTCGCAGATATTCCCAGCTCAGCTTCATCGTCGCAGGGCGACCCGCAAGGGGTGAAGCCTGGTGCGGCGGCGGTCGGACTGCCCGGCAGGTCGTCCCATGACCTACGCAGGGCAGACCGGCAGATCGTCCCATGACCTACGCAGGGCAGACTCGTATCCCCGGAGGGAACGGCGCGGCGCTACTCCGCAACGGCGCTCGAGAGCCATAGCGACCGGTCAGTGGCGTGATAGCGACCGCGCCAGACCTATAGCGACCGTTCGGTTCGGTGAGGTCAAAGGCCACGAACCGGACAGAATTTCGCCACTTATGGTCGCCATAGCTCTCGAGCGGTCGCCATCACTCGGCACCAGCACCATTGGCCATCCAACAGGTCTGCGCCAGCACCATTGGCCCTCCAGCAGGTCGGCGCCAGCACCATTGGCCCTCCAACAGGTCGGCCTCGCACGTCAGCGGTCGTCACCGGCTGCCAGGCACGGGAGTGGCCGAGTCCTGTCGGCCGCTCCGCCAGCCGACGGCTGCCACGGCTGCACCGCGGCGCCGTCGAACGGTTGCTAGCGTCTGTCCCATGAACTCACCGGTGCCGGATGCGGCCACGCGGGCTGCGCAGCTGAGCCAGCGGGTGGACGTCGCGAGCGCGCGCGTGCTGGCCACCGCCGCGACCATCTCCGACAAGCAGGCTCGCGAGCCGTCCTCACTGCCAGGCTGGAGCCGCGGCCACGTGCTGACCCACCTCGCGCGCAACGCCGACGGCCTTCGCAACTTGCTGATCTGGGCCCGGACCGGGGTCGTGACCCCGCAGTACCCAAGCGTGGAGGTGCGCAACGAGGAGATCGAGGCCGGAGCTGGTCGGCCCGCTCGCGAGCTAGTTGTCGATTTCGCCGACTCCGCGACAGCCCTGGACGCCGAGATTGCCCGGCTCGGCAATGCGGACTGGGCCGCGGAGGTGCACGGCATCCGGGGCGCGCCCCATCCCGCCTGGTACACGCTCTGGCGGCGGCTGTCTGAGCTGGAGATCCACCACGTCGACCTGGACGCCGGCTACCGGCCCGCGGACTGGCCAGGCGACTTCGCGCGGGAGTGCCTGGAGCGGGCGACCGACAGCTTCCGCGGGCCCGACTCCCCGGCCGCGCTGCTGCGCGCGACCGAGGACGGCGACGAGCACCGCATCGGACCGCCCGAGCAGATACCGGCCGTCACGATCACCGGCCGGTCTCACGCACTGCTCGCCTGGCTGGTGGGCCGCAGCGTCGGCGGCGACTTGATTGGCACACCGGCCGGCCCGCTGCCGGCCGTTCCTCCGTGGTAGGTATCAGGAATGAGCTACACAGGAAACGTCAGCGTCGGCGGTCCGGCGGACACCAGGGAACTGCCGGGCCTCACGATCACGAAAGTGTCCGTGGGCCCGATGGACAACAACGCCTACCTGCTGCGCTGCACCCAGACCGGGGAGCTCGCGCTGATCGACGCCGCCAACGACGCGCAGACCCTGCTGGACCTGATAGCCGACACGCCGCTGGCCGCGATCATCACCACGCACCGACACTGTGATCACCACGCCGCGCTGCGACCTGTGCAGCAGGCGACCGGCGCATCGACCATCGCGCATCCCGACGACGCCGCCGGGCTGCCGATTCCGGTCACCCGGCCGGTGCGGCACGGGGACGTAATCCAGGTCGGTAACGCCCGGCTGTCGGTCATTCACCTGCGCGGGCACACGCCCGGCAGCATCGCGCTGTGCTACGACGCCGACGGCGAACTGGCCGACCAGCCACACCTGTTCACCGGCGACTCGCTGTTCCCCGGCGGGCCGGGCAACACGCAGAACGACCCGCAGCGGTTCGACAGCCTGATGACCGACCTGGAGACCCGCGTCTTCGCCGAGCTGCCCGACGGCACCTGGGTGTATCCGGGTCACGGCCGGGACACCACCATCGGAACGGAGCGGCCGCACCTGCCCGAGTGGCGGGCCCGCGGCTGGTAGCTGGCCGAGTCCGGCTAGTGTCTGCACCGAGGTGAGCCCGGCCGGAGGGCTCGTCCTTGACGCCTGCGCTGCATCCCAGGTCACAGTGCGGCTCGCCGGGTCAAGCCGTGGTCACATCGGCACTTTGATGCCGCGCTTGATGAGCCAGACGTTGGCCGGCCACGAAGTGACGAATCCGATCATCATGCCAACCTGCATGAGCAGCCAGAACGCGACCGCGTTGGGCATGAGGTTGTGCGGCGCCGGGAACAGCACGAACGTCATGATCGCCATCCAGCCGAACAGCCCTATCTCGAATGCCGTCAGCGATATGAAGTCTGCCTTGGCCGCCGCGATCAGCCCGTCCCTGACTCCGAGGCCGCGCATGGGCGCGATCGCAAAGTACTGAAAGATGATCCCGAGGGTGAGGGCGAGCACGTAATCGCCGAGGTATTCGGCGCCCAACGTCAACCCAGCGATCGTGAGGGCCGCCGCAAAAACCACGAACTCGGAGATGACGTCGCCCAGGGAGCATCCGGCGCCGCAGTGGCTCACCTCGGTGGCTATCATCACCCACCTGGGCTCGGACCGTCCGGCCGCGGATTCTGGATCGTAGCCACCATCTCGCCCGGCCGCGTCTGCCATGTCGTGATGGGTGTGTTGACCACCCGACGCGGCAGCGGCCTGCGGCATCGCCCCGCGGGGCACCGACGTCTCCGTCATGGACGCCTGTGACATCGTCATGGACGTCTGTGACATCGTCATGCGGCGGCCCGCCCGTGCCCACCGCCAGTAGAAGGCGAGCGCGAACGGGCCGAAGTACAGCGCGGTGATCGGGAAGACGAAGTTCATCACGCCCATCGGCTGACGCCGGTGATTG
>JASHSZ010000306.1 GCA_030040815.1 Streptosporangiaceae bacterium | reverse complement strand
GGGGCAGCGCCAGCTGAGCCGAGCGACCACGCTTGGCCGGGCAGCGCGGGCGCCAAAGCCAGGTCACCCCAGGTGTTTCTGCCATCGCCCCGCCTTAGAGCCGATGTTTCCACGCTGCGAGGGGAAACCAAGACCCGTCGGCCGACACCGAGTTGCGGGCTGCTCACTCGAGCCTTACCAGAGTCCGAGCCGTCACTAGGCGATGGCATTATCGCCTCGTGACCGCACGCGACGGTGGTAGAGACTTCGGACTGGGCCGCGGAAAGGTCTTCCCCGCGTCGCGGGCACGGTCCCTGGTCAACCCGCTGCGGCGACTGGTTCAGTCGCCCCGCAAGACGGCCGCCGCGATCGGACTTGCACCTGACGCGCTTGCGCTGGAGGTCGGGTCAGGGCCCGGGTTCTTCAGCGCATCACTGTGTGACGCCGTGCCGCAAGGCCAGCTGGTGGTCCTCGACCTCCAGAGCGAGATGTTGTTCCTTGCCAGGGACCGGCTCGACGCTCGGCCAAATGCACGCTTCGTGCAAGCAGACGCAATGCGACTTCCCTTCCGGAAGGAGACCTTCGATGCCGTCTTCATCGCCACCATGCTCGGCGAGGTACCCGACATCGACCGCTGCCTCGCCGACGTCCGGCGTGTCCTGCGCCACGGCGGCATTGCGGGCTTTGCCGAGACACGTCGCGACAGCGATTTTCTGCGGCCGGAGAGGCTGATCAGCCTCCTCGGGCCTCACTCATTTCAGTTCCTGGACATGAGCGGGCCTTCTTGGCAGTACGTGGCCAGGTTCCGGGCGACCTGATTCGGTGCGCGATCTGCCGGGCGGGAGCGCGGCGCCGAATCCCGGCAACAGGACTGTGCACGGTAGTTGCTCGGGGTCCGTTCCGGACGGTCACCTGACGCCGGGACGCGCGATGGTTACCGCTTGGAGGGGCGGGATGCTCGGCCAGGTGGGCTCCTTGCCGCAAATGCTGCAGATGCTGCTGCGGCTGCGGGCCAGCGAGCGGAACCGGGGGCAGCATTCAGGCGGACGAAAGCCAAGCCCAGCTCGCCCAGGCCGCCGGCCCCGGGTCAGCTGCGGTCGGGAAGCGCGCCGTTGGCGGCAGCGGGATGCGGCCAGACCGTGTCACGTCTGGATGGCGAAGTTACCTTGCCGGAGATAATAAGGACGGGACCCAGGCCGTTCCCGGCGGCCTGCGGTCCCGTTCAAGGTTCTGAATTCGGCGGAGACGAAGAATATTGCGATCACGAATAGCGCGTTACCCCGCTAAGGGATCAGCTGATCCCTAGCTCGGTCAGTGCCTCCTCGTACCGGCAGAAGATCTCCTCACGCCCGGTCCGGTACAGGCCGTACCCGAATCCGTGGAGCAGGATCGGCGCCTTGGCCAGGAACTTCTCAACCTCCGGCGTAGCAAAGATTCCGAGCAGCGGCTCGTACTCTCCTTCGACGAACCACAGGCTCTCGCCTGTTGGGGCAAAGAACCACTTGGGCTCGGTGCAGAAACCGTCCGCAGCCTTCTTCGCGAAGAAGTCGTCAACGTCGCGCCCATAAGCGATCGCTGCCTTCTCCCGGCCCGGAACCGCGGTCAGCCACCTCGCCACAAACGCAGCTTTCATCACGTCACCTCCTCTCGCGTCCCGACCGCCTTCTCACCCACCGTCATCGTGTTCCCGGCGGTTAAGCGGGGCGCAAGGGACCAAGGTCCCGACGTCACGACATCACGCGGACGTCTCGCGTCTGCCTGCCGAAGCGGCCATCTGATCTCGCCGACTCGCCCCGCGTCCTTGGCCAGCATTACGTGGCAGCCGTTGCCATCAGCGTGTCGGCGACGCCTCATCGTCGCCAGAGCGATGACCCGCGCTCGTCTGGTCTTCGAACGGCGCACCTGACCAGTTCGCTGCTCCGCATAATGCGGCACGACATGCCGGTGCACCCAGGCGGCCTGCCGGGCCCAAGTCGGCGGCCTTGACCCGGGGAGATTCGCACAGCACGCGCCGACTAGCCCAGCGCGTCGCGGCTCAACTGCGGGAAGACCTTGGACACCTTGCCGAGCAGGTAGTCGCCGTAGCTGCCGGTGAACGCTCGCAGGTCCTGGCCGTCCCAGCGGCGGCTGCCATCGTCCGCGGCGGCGGCGCGGTCCGGCAGCGGTGGCACCTCGGCGGCGAAGCCCGGATCGAGGAAGAAGGGGAACGACAGCCGGCCGTGGCCGCTGACGTTGCGTACCCGGTGCGGCGTGGACTTGTACCAGCCGCCCGTCAGCCGGTCGAGCATGTCGCCGATGTTGCACACCAGCGTCCCCGGGATCGGCGGGGCGTCGATCCAGCCTTCGTGCGTGGCCACTTGCAGGCCGCCGCTGTCGTCCTGGGCCAGCAGCGTCACCAGCCCGTAGTCAGTGTGCTCGCCCACGCCCCAGCTGTCTTCGTGGGGAGGCGACGGAGGGTAGTGGAAGATCCGGAACAAGATAGTCGGGTCTGCGGTGCACCCAGCGGCGAAGTACGTCGTATCCAGGCCGAGGCTCAGCGCGACGCCGGCGAGCACGGCCTGCCCGGCGCTGGTCAGCGCGTCGAGGTAGGCAAGCACCAGCGGGCGCAGGTGGGGCACCTGGCGCGGGAACAGGTTACGGCCATGCAGCGCAAGCCCGGCAAGCACCCGCGGATCCTCGTCGGGCAGCTCGGCGCCGAAGTACAGTCCCTCCTTCAGGTCCGGCCGACCCGAGGTGAGCTCGCCGCCCACCGGGAAATAGCCCCGCCAGGCGCGGCCGCCGCGCTCCATGGCGATCTCCAGCTTGTCCGGCAGCGGCAGCGCGAAGAACTCAGCGCTGGCATCGGCCAGCGCTGAGAGCAGGCCGGAAGGCACACCATGACCGGTCACGTAGAAAAAGCCCCGCTCCCGGCAGGCAGCCTGGATCTGCTCGGCGACCGCCGCCATCCCCGTCACCGACCCGCCGCCGACAAGCGGTCCTACGTCGATGACCGGTAGCGCAGCCCAACCTTCAGCACG
>JASHSZ010000305.1 GCA_030040815.1 Streptosporangiaceae bacterium | reverse complement strand
ATCGGGCCGCCCTCGACCAGAACGCGTAGATAGCCCACGGATGCGAGCGTGCCGAGCGCCTCGCCGAGGTCCACCTGGTCCGTTCCGGTCTCGACAATCCTGGCGACCCTGGCGATCGCGGCCTTGCGCTCCGCTGGCGCTGCGCGGGTCGTGATCACAATGGTCTGCGTCGAACCCTTCGGGACGGCGAGCAATGGCTCGCAGCCGGTCAGGTCGAGGCTCGCGCTCACCACGGCGATGCGCGGCAGCGCCGCGCGGTCCGCCCGCAGCTCAGGCCAGATCTGGGTGGCTCGCACGGGCCGGTAGTGCTCCGTCCTGGCGGTACCCGCGCCGACGAGCACGAGGTCGGCCAGGCTGCGCAGCACGCTGAAGACCGTCCTGTCGGCGGGCCCGGACAGGCCGGCCGACCGGCCCTCCAGCGTGACGGCGCCGTCTGCGCTCGCGACCATGTTCGCCCGCACCCAGCCGCGTGCGTTCGCGGCGGCCGGGTCCGCGGCGACTCCGTTCCCGTATAGGAGCGCGAGCTGGGTGACCACGGCCGGAAGAGGTCCCGCCGTCGGTTTCGGGGCAGGCCCGAGATCAGGCCCCTGGACGGGGAAGATCTGGCGCACGGCCAGCAGTCAACCAGACCGCGAGCGGGTCGCCAGGCAACCGGGCCGGCTAAGAGGCTGTGCTGGCCGGGCCGCGTCCGGCGGCGGTGTCGGCGCGCAACACCACGACGGCGCGACCGGTGACGGCGAGCTCGCGTTCCGCCGGCGCCGGGTCGCCGGCCGCCGGATCCGGCTTTGCCGTGTCGGCGACCACGGCCCAGGCACCCTGGCCAGCGTCCGGCAGCGTGAAGGTGACCGGCTGGTCGGCGGCGTTGAAGAGCAGCAGGAAGCTCTGGTCGACGATGGCCTCGCCGCGCGGGCCGGGTTCGGTGATGGCATCCCCGTTGAGCAGCACCGCGAGCGCACGCGCGTCGGAGCCCCAGTCGGTCACGGTCATCTCGGTGCCGGCGGGGGTCAGCCAGGTGATGTCGCCGAGGGCAGTGTTGCCCGGCGCTGTACCGCTGAAGAACCTGCGGCGGCGGAACACGGGATGGTCGCGGCGCAGCGCGATCAGCGAGCAGGTGAATTCCAGCAGCTCCGCGTGCTTGCCCGCCGCCTCCCAGTCAATCCAGGAGGTCTCGTTGTCCTGGCAGTAGGCGTTGTTGTTACCGAGCTGGGTACGGCCCAGCTCGTCACCGGCCAGCAGCATCGGCACGCCCTGCGAGCAGAACAGGGTCACGAGGAAGTTTCGCACCTGCCGGGCGCGCAGCTCGGTGATCGCGGGAGCGTCCGTCGGGCCCTCCGTGCCGCAGTTCCAGGACCGGTTGTCATCGGTGCCGTCCCGGTTATCGTCGCCGTTCAGCTCGTTGTGCTTGCGGTTGTAGCTGACCAGGTCGCCGAGCGTGAAGCCGTCGTGGCAGGTCACGAAGTTGATCGACGCTACCGGGCGGCGCGCGCTGGTCTCGTACAGGTCGGACGAGCCCGCCAGCCGGGACGCGAAATCCGGCAGCGTACCCGGCTGGCCCCGCCATAGGTCCCGGACCGTGTCCCGGTACTTGCCGTTCCACTCCGTCCACAACGGCGGGAACCTGCCGACTTGGTAGCCACCCGCGCCAACGTCCCATGGCTCGGCGATGAGCTTGACCTGGGACACCACCGGGTCCTGCTGCACCAGCTCGAAGAACGCGGACAGCCGGTCGACCTCGTGCAACTCGCGAGCAAGCGCGGCGGCCAGGTCGAACCGGAAACCGTCCACGTGCATGTCCAGGGTCCAGTACCGCAGCGAGTCCATGATCAGCTGCAGTGAGTGCGGGTGACGCGCGTTGAGGCTGTTCCCGCAGCCGGTGTAGTCGAGATAGCGGGACGGGTCGTTGTCATCCAGCCGGTAGTAAGCCGCGTTGTCGATGCCCCGGAAGCTGAGTGTGGGGCCCTGTGCGCCGGACTCCGCCGTGTGGTTGTAGACGACGTCGAGGATGACTTCGATGCCAGCGGCGTGCAGCGTCTTGACCATGGACTTGAACTCGGCCACCTGGCCGTGCGGCTCGGCGGCGCCGGAGTAGCCGTTGTGCGGGGCCAAGAAACCGATGGTGTTGTAGCCCCAGTAGTTGGTCAGGCCGCGCGCGGCGAGCTCGCGCTCGGGCACGGACTGGTGCACGGGCATCAGCTCGATCGCGGTGATGCCGAGCCTGGTCAGATGCTCGATCACCGGCGGCGAGGCGAGGCCCGCGTAGGTCCCGCGCAACTCGGCCGGTACCTGCGGGTGGCGGACGGTCAGGCCGCGGACGTGCGCCTCGTAGATCACCGTCTGGTGATACGGGGTGCGCAGCTGCCGGTCGCCGGTCCAGTCGAAGTACGGGTTGACCACCACGTTGCGCGGCATGAACCGCGCGCTGTCAGTGCCGCTGGGCTGATCGGGCGCGTCCGTCCGGTAGCCAAGCAGCGCGTCGTCCCAGCGCACGACGCCGTCGATGGCCTTGCCGTACGGGTCGAGCAGCAGCTTGGCCGGGTTGCAGCGGTGGCCGCGGCGGGGATCGTACGGGCCGGTGACCCGATAGCCGTAGCGCTGGCCTGGCCCGGCACCCGGCAGGTAGCAGTGCCAGACGAACCCGTCGACCTCGGTTAGCTCCAGCCGGGTCTCGGTGTCGGCGTCGTCGAACAGGCAGAGCTCGACTCGCTCAGCCACCTCGGAGAACAGGGCGAAGTTCGTCCCTGACCCATCCCAGGTGGCGCCGAGCGGGTAGGCAGCTCCCGGCCAGACATGCATCCGTTGACCCTACCTGCCGGTAGCGACGGAATCGGCCCTTGGTGCAGCTCTGGCGAGGATCGCGGGGAGGTCAAGACCGCGGGGCAGGCTGCCGAACGGCGCCGCTGGGCCCGCGCTGCCGGCTCCAGGCGGCAGCCTGGTGCTGGCGAAGGCGTCGGCGATCGCAGCGGGCGCGTACCTGATCAGCAGCGCCGCCTGCAGCGTGACGGTGATCTGGCTGGCCAGCCTGCGCGCGTCGCCCTGCGCGTCCTGGGCGCTCGCTGCCTTGAGTTCCGCGCGCAGCTGGTCGGCCGCGGCGCTGATCCTGGCGTCGTCGGCCGCCAGGTCGACCTCGGCCAGCAGCGCGTCGGCGCAGCCCGGCTCCCTGCTCAGCGCCCGCAGCACGTCCAGGGCGGCGACGTTGCCCGAGCCCTCCCAGATGGAGTTGAGCGGGGCGTCGCGGACCAGCCGGGGCAAGACCGAGTAGTCCTCCACGTAGCCGTTCCCGCCCAGGCACTCCAGTGCCTCCGCGGTGATCAGCGGGGTGCGCTTGCACACCCAGAACTTCGCGGCGGGCAGCGCAACCCGCAGCAGCGCCGCCTCGGCAGCCGCACCACGGGCGGCGCGGTCGGCCGCACCGGCGAGTCGGAGGGCCAGCGTGGTTGCGGCCTCGGACTCCAGCACGAGGTCAGCGACGACGCTGGTCATCGCCGGGTGATCGATAAGGGTGGCGCCGAAGGACCGGCGCTGGCGCGCGTAGTCGGCGGCGATCACGGTCGCCTGGCGGATGGCCGCGGCGCTGCCGAGCACACAGTCGAGCCGGGTCGCGCTCACCATGTTGATGATCGTGGGCACTCCGCGGCCGGGCTCGCCGACCCGCCAGGCGACCGCGTGGTCGTACTCGACCTCGCTGGAGGCGTTAGAGGTGTTGCCCAGCTTGTCCTTCAGCCGCTGCAGGTACATGGCATTCCGGCTGCCGTCGGGGAGCACGCGAGGTAGCAGGAAGCAGGTCAGACCCTCAGGCGCCTGCGCAAGCACCAGGAACAGGTCGCACATGGGCGCCGAGCAGAACCACTTGTGGCCGGTCAGCAGGTAGCTGCCGTCATCAGTCGGCGTCGCGGTGGTCGTATTGGCGCGGACGTCGGAGCCGCCCTGCTTCTCCGTCATGGCCATGCCTGCCAGCAGCCCGGCCTTGGCCAGCGGAACCCGCAGGCCCGGATCGTAGACCGGCGCCGTCAGCAGCGGCGCGTAGCTCGCAGCGAGGTCCGGAGCGTGGCGGAGGGCTGGAACGCTCGCATAGGTCATCGAGATCGGGCAGCCGTGACCTGCCTCGGCCTGCGTCCACACCAGGAATTTGGCTGCCCGTGCCACGTGCGCTCCGGGCCGAGCGTCCGCCCACGGCGCGGCGTGCAGGCCGTGCCTGACGGCGGTGCTCATCAGGTAGTGCCAGGAGGGGTGAAACTCGACCTCGTCGAGCCGGTAGCCACGGGAGTCATGGGTCCGCAGCACAGGCTTGTGCACGTTCGCGAGGCGGGCATGCTCCTGAGTGCCGGCGGCTCCCGCCAGCACGCCAAGCTCGTGCAGCTCGGGCTCGGCCCAGCCGCCGCCCTCCCGGTGCAAGGCCGCAGTCAGTGCCGGATCGCCGGCTACGTCGTAGTCCGTGAGCGGTGGCACCTGATTGAACACCGCATGCGTCGCAGGTCGGCCGGAGGTTCTCATAATCCGACCCTAATCGGACGACGCCGGAAACAGGACCCCGCGGGGGCGCAGCCCATCCTGGCAGGGCTCAGGAATGAATCCCGCACTCGTTTTTGGCCGTGCCCGACCATCGCCCGCTGCGGGGGTCCGCGCCGTCGGCCACTCGGGACGTGCAGGTCCGGCAGCCGATGGACGGGTAGCCGTCGAAGACCAAGGGGTTGACCAGGATGTTGTTGGCGGCGATGTAGTCGTCGACCTGCTGCTGCGTCCACTCGACGATGGGATTGACCTTGACCATCTCGCGCCTGGCATCCCACTCGACGACCGTCGTGTCGCTGCGGGCCTCGGTCTCTTCCCGGCGGACGCCGGTGAACCACGCATCGTACGGGCCGAGAGCCTCCTCCAGCGGCACCACCTTGCGCAGGTAGCAGCACAGATCCGGGTTCCGGCTGTACAGCCGCGGGCCAAGCTCGGTATCCTGCTCGGCTACCGTCGTCGGCGGCGTGACCGTGACCAGGTTGACCGGGTACACGGCGGAGACGGCGTCTGCAGTCCCCAGCGTCTCCGGGAAGTGATAGCCGGTGTCCAGGAAGAGGACGTCGATGCCGGGCAGGTGCCTCGAGACCAGATTGACGAGAACGGCATCGGTCATCGAGGACGTGATGCAGATCCGCCGGCCGAACGTGCGCACGGCCCACGCAATGACCTCGTCAGCGGGCGCACCGGCCAGCGCATCAGCGGCTTGCGCGGCTAGCCTCTCCATCTGGCTGAGGTCCTCCTCGCGACGGTCGACCGGCTCTGGCAGCCTATCGGGTTCGCCCGCTTCCGGCCGAGAACCGGCAAGCACCCTGTGACGCAAGTCACAAGGTGCCTCGTCCCGCGGTGGACTGGTATAGGCCGGGCAGCTAGCCCTGGCGGATCCAGCCGAGTTGGTCGTCGGTCGGCCGGGCGGGCGGCTGGTGCTGGCAGTCGCACCAGTTGCCGCCGCGACACTCCTCGTGCTGCTGAGCCCGGCAACTACGGCAGACCATGCGAGGATCCTGTGATCAGGCGGCGTTGGCGCGGCGCATCCGGCGGCGGCGCTCGGAGGAGCGCTCGTCCTCGTTGAGCCCGCCCCAGGTGCCGTACTTCTCCGGCCGGCTGATCGCGTAGGTGAGGCACTCGGCCCTGACGGGGCAAGCCGCGCACAGCGCCTTTGCCTTGCGCTCGCGGATCTCCCGCTCAGGCTGACGCTCCCCGTCTGGCCCGAAGAAGAGCACGACGTCCCGCCCTCGGCACAAAGCCTCGTCTTGCCAGCCCCAGTTCGGCCGTTGCAGCAGGGCGGCTTGGCGGCGTACCTCAGACATGAATAGCTCTCCTCAGCCAGCTAGCCGTGGTCATCGGTGACCACAGCACGTAAGTCCCACGTAGTCGGTCAACCATGCAATCTCAAGTAGTCACATCAGGTGGTGCGGTCATCCCGTGCCCTGCTAGCGCTCACCGCTCGCCATCGTTCAGCGGACCCGCCGGACGCGGTAGGGTCTAGCTAGACGAAGATTTCTCGCGCGCTACGACAATTGCCCCGTCGAATCGTGCAACGCGTCGCGCTAGCCTGATGTTCCCAACGGGTAGTTTGCGTGCCGGACGCGTCGACCGCGAAACCGCCGAGCGCGCGCGGACAATCATGTCACTTGCCGTTGTCGCCGCGCAGCCAGGATCACGAATCTGCCCGGCAGGACGGCTCTCGTGCACCCCAGCGGCCGGTATCCCGGCCGTTCCGAGCCGCTCTCCGTGTGCTAGGTCACACTAGGTGATCAGTACGATGCGTACTGTAGCCGCATTAACTGGACAGATCGCATGCTTCGGGCCACGATAAGATACGTGTCCGTGTCCGATCCAGCCCCGCTGCCCCGCCTCGGCGAGGTCTTCTTTGACGTCCGCGGCAACTCTCGGAGTATGCGGCTGAGTTGGTACGCCGACACCGGAGTCGCGGTCTTCAGCATCTGGCAGGCGGGAATGTGCACGGGCACATTCCGGCTCCCCATGGCAGATCTCGGCCGGATGATAGGCATCCTCGAGCGCGGGCCTGCGCCGCGGGGCCGCGGGCGCTCGCCGGTGAGCGCGCCCCGCCAGGGCGAGGACCGCGGATCGGAGTCCGACTGGTATTACGGGCCGGACGGCGACGAGCCCGCCGGACCCGCTGCCGCGGGCAACCCGGGCGGTTACGGCGCGGACCGCACCGCCGAGTACGGCCGGTCGGGCCGCGGGGCTGACTACGGCCGCAGCGAGCGCGGACCAGCGGATTACGCTGCCGGCGGTTACGGCTACGCTGGTCAGGACGGCGGGCCCGATCACCAAGACGCAGCCTTCGGGCCAGGCTACGAGTCCGAGGGCGGCTATGGCCCGGCCGGCTACGGCCGGACGGACCGCGGCGACGACTCGCGATACTACGGCGACGGCTACGCCCCGGCGGGCCAGTCAGACCGTGACGACTACCAGGCCGAGGGCTATCCGGCGGACTACGGACGCGACGAGTTCGCCGACGATGGCGGTTACGGGCGTGGCTACGAGCAGGCCGGCTACGGGCCGGGCGGCTATGCAAGCACCGAGGCCGGCTACCGGACGGGTGAGTACCCCGACTATCCGGAGGACCGCCGGGTCGGCTCAGATCGCGGCTATGCCGAGGCCGACGACTCCGGCTACCGCGACGAGCGCCTTGTAGCGCCCCATGTCGCCGACAGAGGCCAGACGTACCCGAATGACAATCTGGCCGCCGGCTATCCGCGGAACATCGGCGATGCTGCTTATCCAGCCGATCGACGGCCAGTTTCAGGATCCGAGCGCTATCTCGAGCCATCGGCGGCGGAGGAAGCTTATTCCTACGGCGCCGAGTATCGGTACCGTTAGCCGCCTGGGCGGCCGCTGACAGCGGCGCTTGCGAATTGTGGCGCACCGAACTGCCGCCGCGTGTCTGGCTAGCCCTCGCTGCCTCGGAATTGCGCCGCCGGGCGGGCCCGGTTCGGCACCGGTTAGCTCGTCGTTCTGGCACCCGATCACGATGGCCAATCCGCAATTCACCGGCATTATCCTGGCTACAGGGGCGGCCTCGCGACGGTGCCTGGCCCGGCTCGGGCTTGGCCGTCCGCAGCCTTGCGCCGCGGCCGTTACAGGCCCGTTGGGCTGGGCATAGATTCGCGGGGGAGGGGGATCCGCAAGTGGCTCAGAAGATCTCAGTCACGTTCGCATGCGACTACGACTCGAAAGAGATTCCCGAAGGCGAGCACCTTACTCGCGCGTTCAGCTTGGACGGCCGGGATTATGAGATAGACCTATGCGAGCGGCACAGCCAGAAGTTCGACGAGGTTATCGGACGGTTCGCTGAGCGGGGACGCAAGGTAAGCAGCCGCGTCAGCCGGCCGAAGCGGCGGACAGCGGCCCATCGGCAGCGGAGCGCCGAAATCCGAGCCTGGGCGAAGCACAGCGGAATGGAAGTGAGCGACCGCGGTCGCATTCCGGCGAACGTTATCGCCAAATACGAAGCAAACCAGTAGCGCGGCAGTTGTCGGCAGGCCGGATGCGGGCGGAGACCTGGCGTCCGCCCCGCCATCTCACGGCGCTGGCTCTCCGGCGCCTGCACTGGTGGCGGCTGGGTCCGCCTGGCCAGCACCGCCGATGCAGGGCTGGGTCGCGGTCGGGCTGGTGTGCCGGTCGTCCGGGATGAGCAGCACGGCCGCTGCGAGTGCCTGGGAGTTCGGCAGGAGCATCTGGCCTTGCGCGGTCTCCAGCCGCACGTAGGCGAGGCTCAGGTCGGTTACGGTGCCCTCGATCTCGCCTGAAAGGGCGCCCGCACGGAACCGCACCCGATCACCCACCCGGAACGGGCTGGCGAACAGCAGCACCAGCCCGGCAAATAGATTGCCCAGGGACTGCTGCGCGGCGATGCCAAGCAGCACTCCCGTGACGGCGCCGCCCAGGAGAAGTTTGTCCGGTTTGACGCCAAACAGGTACAGCGAGATTGTCGCGACCGTAAAAACTCCCGCCAGCAGCAGCACGTACCTGACAACGCCGGCGTGTGCCTGGCCGACGAGCGGCCGCAGGCCCGATCGCGCTCGGGCGGACAGCCCGATCACGGCCGTCATGCCGAAGACAACGAACGCGAGCAGGCCGCAGAGCCAGACAATCTTCTGCGTGTGGTGGCCCGCCGCGCTGAAGACTCGGTAGCCGTTGTAGTCGGTCACGCCAGCGAACTCCGCTGCGACCGCGCCGGCGATCGCGAGGACCAGCGCTGCGATGGACCGCCACGGCCTCGCCCTGGACCGGACCTTGGACATCGTCGCGGCCATGTCCAGCTGGCGGCGCTCCTGGAGATCCATTCTCCCACGCTATCGGGGCTGGCAGGTGCGGCGTCCCGTGGACAGTGTGACCATCGGCACGACGGAGCCCGGGACCGCGGCGGCCCCGGGCTCCGGCAGTGCAGTACCTGCGGGCTACAGGTTGAACAGCGGCTTGCCGACTGGCAGCACAACCCTGCCCTTCATGCCATTGATGACGCCAGCGGCCGAGGCGTACCAGGCCACGAGTGCGGTGATGATTCCGACGTACCCGCCAACCTTGCCAAGCGTCGAGTTCGCGGCGAAGTTGCCGATGAACAGGAAGATCTCGGTCAGTTCCAGGGTCAGGAACACACCGAAGACGGCCACATTTAGCTGGGTTGAGAAGATCAGCATGTAGGTGTTGAAGATCGCGAACGCCAACAGGATCCAGCCCAGGTCCTTATCCGTGGTCGACGCGTGGGCCAGCAGCACCCACAGGCCAAGCCCGATCCAGAAGCCACCGTAGGTCGAGAAGGCCGTCGACCCGAAGACGTTCCTGTTCCTGAACTCCCACATGCCGGCCAGCAGCTGGGCCAGACCACCGTAGGCGAGCGCGTAGCCGAGCCAGTCCAGGCCTGAGGTGTTGTTCGCCCAGCCCGCGTTCACAGCAGAGAGCAGGAACGTGGTCAGCGCGAACGCCGCCAGGCCGAGGGGCGCCGGGTCGGCGATCGTGGTGCTGACGACCGAGACAGTCGTCGGGGCGGGAGCATCATCTGTGGTGCTCAAATGTCTCCTCCTGAGGGGTTGCCTGCCCGGCACGAGCACGCCGCTGGGGCAAGGCAGGCGTGGTGGATGGTCGAAGGCCGCGAGCGCCAGCTGGCCGTGTGGTGCGTCCCGCCGTGGAGGAGCGTGGCTGACCACATCCTGCCGTCGGCAGGCGCCGGTGTGAGTATGGCCACTCGCCGACCTTTCTGGGTCTTCACATCTGGCTCAGCAGAACCACCTGGAAGATCTGCCCTGAAGCGTAACTCGGCCATCAGTATTTGGGGAGTCCCCTTTCCGGCGCACAGCGAAGTATCTGCCAGATGTGCATGTAGCGGCGGGCTCAACTAGGGTGCGGCAGGATTGGCGGGGCGGAGCCTGACTGGGTCCTCGGGGCGGAGCAACCCGGACAGTCCGGCCCTGGTTGCGATGACCACGACCCGATCGACGGCGCGGATGACATAGTCCGGTGCCGGCGACCATTCGACTGCGGCACTGCCTGCCCGGCGGAGCGCGATGACCCGGAGCAGGTCCGGTCGGTGCACGGCGGAGATCGGCTCGCCGGCCAGCGGGGCGTCATCGTCGGCCGCCAGGTCGGCGAGCAGCAGCACGTGCCTGCCCACGGCGATCGTGCGCAGCACCTGGTGGTCGAGCATGGCAGCGGCGAACTCCGGCGCTGCCAGGTAGGACGTTGACCGCGAGACCGTGTTGTCGCTGACCGCCTGCACGCGCGCGGCCAGGTCGTCGTCGTACAGCCGCACGACGATGCGCGGCTCCGCGGCCAGCTCCCGGGCGGTCAGCGCCGTCTCGAGGTTTGCGATGTCGCTGTTGGTCACTGACACCAGCGACCTGCACGTGGCGATGCCCGCCGCCCGAAGCGTCTCTTCGCGGTGCGACTCGCCAATGACGATCCGCACGCCCAGCTG
>JASHSZ010000304.1 GCA_030040815.1 Streptosporangiaceae bacterium | reverse complement strand
GGACCAAGACGAACAGGAAGTCGTCCTCTCCGCGGCGCACGACCATCGTCTTCACGACGTCGGCGGGCGCGACGCCACGGGCTCGGGCTGCCTCGGTCAGGCTGCGAACCGGGCCGTGGCGGATCACCCGGTAGGCGACGCCCGAGGCCGCGGCGGCCGCCAGCGCGGGATTGGACACAGTTGAGTATCCCGCGCGCGGCCCCGGGAGGATCATTGCTGACGGCCCGTCGTCCGAACCGCAAGCAGGCCGGCGGGCCGTGAGTCGATGATCCACCGCCTCGCGGAGCATCTGTGAGCCGACCTGGATCAAGGTGGGGCGGTCGATGCGCCACTTCGACTTCGACCGCACGCTCCCTTCTCGCTCGCGCGGCTACCCGGACCGCAGGAGGCCGCGGTCGAGGACAGCAGGGACATACAGCTCCCGGTAGCCGTGCTCGTCGAACAAGACCGTTACGTGGTCCCCGTCATAGCGCTGCACCGAGCCGTTGCCCCACCGCTCGCTCACGACGCGAGCGCCAACCGGGAACGGGACGTCCGCTGGCGGTGAGTCAGCGGCCGCGTGGTCGTTGTCGCAGTTCCCGCAAGGGCCGGGATAGTCCTGCCCGAAGTAGCTGAGCAGGAACGAACGGCGGCATCCGGTGTGATCGGCGTACCGCTGCATCATTGTGAGCCGCGTACGTTCGATCTCGCGCTCGCGCTCTGTTTCCGCCTCCGATGCCATGAGTGCGGCCTCGACGGTCACCCTGCCCGACCAGCTGACGTTGCCGTCCACCTGCCAGGTCGCCGCGCCGAGGTCGGCCAGCCGGCTCAGAGCCGCCGTCTGTTGTCGCCCTCCGTGCTCCATCTGCTCACCAGCGGCCAAGGCAGCCGCGACGCGGGCAACCGTCGTGGTGGGTAGACCCCGCGCGGTCAGGTGACGTGCAATGTCGAAGTCCTCATAGCGGTACAGCAGCTGTACCTGCGATGGCGCGCCGTCCCGGCCTGCCCGTCCGATCTCCTGGTAGTAGGCGTCGAGCGAAGGTGGCGGGTCATGGTGCAGCAGCCAGCGGACGTCGGGCTTGTCGATCCCCATGCCGAACGCGATCGTGGCGGCCATGATGCGCGCAGACCCGTCCAGGAATGCTGTCATCGCGTCGTGTCGCTCCCGGCCGCTGAGCCCGGCGTGATAAAGCCGCACCTGCTCACCTGCCGACGCCAGTGCGTCGTGCGCTTGCTGCGCGCTGGCATGCGTCGCCGCGTAGACGATCCCGGCACCCTCCAAAGCGGCGGCGGCACGGGTGAGCTCGCGTTCCTTGTCGGCGATAGTGAGCACGTGCTGGGCTGCGAGGTGGAGGTGCGGTCGGTCGAAGTCACCGATCACCACCTCCGGACTACGCAGGCCGAGCCGTCGGATGATCTCCGTTCGGACCGGCGGCGCTGCGGTTGCAGTCAGGGCGAGGCGGACCGGCGCCCTTACGGCCTCACTCTGCGCGCCGAGCATCATGTAGTCGGGCCGGAAGTCATGACCCCACTGGCTGATCAGGTGCGCTTCGTCTACGGCAAACAGGCCTGGCCGTGCGCGCGTGAGCGTCTCGCGGGTCTCCCTGTTAGCCAGCTGCTCCGGGGACAGGAAGACGAACGTGTTCGAGTCGCACGAGGCGAGCAATGCCGCGGCGTGTGTGCCGGCCGACTGCTGCGAGTTGAGAACAATCGCCGACAGGCCGCTCGCACGCAGGTGGGCGAGCTGATCATCCTGCAACGCTATGAGAGGCGAGACCACGATCGTCGGTCCTGCCCGCAGCAGTCCGGCTAGCTCATAGATCGCCGACTTCCCGCCACCGGTGGGCAGCACGGCGAGCACATCGCGGTCACTGGCGAGCGCCTCGACCGCGCGCAGCTGGCCAGGACGAAGCTGCGTGAATCCCAGGCGATCGCGCGCTAGCTCCTCGATCACAGATTGCCTATGACAAGCACACAGGAATCAGAATCACAATCAAAAACCGTGATATCCACCTCAGCAGGGCAGAGCGCAGCTGTCACGGCTACCAGGCTAAGATCCGCAGCCCTCTTGGCCGCTACCAGCTCCGGTTAGCAGGTTTAGCCGGTCTATGTGGTAGGTCCGGACTCTCCAATCCCTTCCGGGTCGTCGGCCCAGTCGCTTCGCTCACTGCGACGCATCGATGGTGGAGATGCTCAGCACGTTGCATCTCATGCGACCGGCGATCCAATGAGCGCAGTCAGGAAGGGCGTGGCCTCCGGTAGCGTCCGGAGTCCGGTGTAAATGGGCGGGCGCTGGCTCCGCTTCATGGCTGAGATTACGCGGGGACGGTGACAGTTTTCGGGGGTTCTCTCGGCGGGTGGCGGTGCTCAGTCCGCGCGATCCGTGTCGGGCCGTGGGCGATGGTTGCGCGCATGGTGGCCGGATCCCCCGGCGGGATCCATTCGCTGAACCATGTTGCGCCTGCTCGCTGGGACTGGCGGATCAGCTCGCGAGTGTGGTCCGGATCCGGCCCGCGTTCGGGTCCCCCGGCGACGATGTCGAAGGGGCCCGGGCTGGTGCGGTAGGCGTCGATGAACCGGCGGATCTCGCTCACCTGCCGCGGGAGCAGGGGTTGCTGGCTGTCGGTGGCGCTGCCGGGCTGGGCCGCCGGGTAGAAACAGGCGCCATCCCAGCGCGCCGCCCGCCGCAGCGGGCCGGGGTCCGGGTAAGCCCCGCCGATCCAGATCGGGATCCGCGGCTGCTGCACTGGCGGGGGGAGGCAGGTTATCTCGCTTATCTGGAAGTGGCGGCCGTGGTAGGAGAACGGCTTCCCGGTCCACATCCCGGTCAGTACCTCCAGCGCCTCATCGACGATCCCGGCGCGGACCCGGACGTTGGTTTCCTCGCCGAAGGCGGCGTAGGTGACGTCGAGCGGGTCGCCGACGCCGACGCCGAGAGTGAGCCGCCCGCCCGACAGGTGGTCCAGCGTCACAGTCTCGCGGGCCAGCTTCCACGGACGGCGGCGGGCAAGCGGCGTCACCATGGTGCCCAGCCGGATCCGCGACGTGGCGGCCGCCATCGCGGCCAGCGCCACCCACGGGTCATAGGCGGGCAGGTCCTGGCGGTTCTGGTAGACGATGTAGTCCTCCACGAACACGGCATCCCACCCGGCGTCCTCCGCCGCCGCGGCGAAGCCTGCCAGTACCCGCGGATGGGCCGCCTGGCCGCCGATCGGCAGGTTCAGGCAATACCTCACCGGCCGCGCTCCAATCCGGTGTGTCGGCGGGCGGTTCTGCTTCGCCGATGAGACTAGGCGCTGGCCCTGACAGTCCCGGCTTGGTCACCGGGCCCGGCCGTGCTGGCGGCGCGTGGCCGGAGCGGCCGGGGCGGTTCGGGCAGGGAGCGGCGCAGGTCTTGCAGCAGCCGCAGGCCGTCGCTGGTCAGGGTGAACCCGCGCCAGCCGCGGGAGGCCCGGTCCAGCACGGCCCACACCAGGGTGAGACAGCTGGTCTCGCCGGGAGCCGGCCGATGACCTTGACCCCGCGGCGTGTTTCGCCGAAGGTTCGCTCGATGAAGCTGGAGTGCCGGATCCGGTTGTGGTGCTCGGCGGGGAAGCGCAGGTAGGCGGTCAGGCCCGCCCGGTCGGTGAGCAGGATCTTGACGGCCGCCGGGTAGCAGGATCTTGACGGTCGCCGGGTAGAGCGCCTTGTACCCGCCGACGAAGGCGTCGATGCGGCTGTCGGCGACCTGCACGAGCCTGGGCCCAGGCGGGATCGCCGGTGTCGAATATGGCCCAGTAGGCGTCCTTGACCTCGGCCTGCATTTCCGGCCGGAATCTTCGCAAGCAGGTTGCGGCATCGGTGAATGAGGCAGCGCTGGCGCAGC
>JASHSZ010000303.1 GCA_030040815.1 Streptosporangiaceae bacterium | reverse complement strand
CCTGGAGGTGAGGGGCCCTGTCACACCCCCGAACAACACGGTCTCCCACCAGATGCCGTCGGCGGCGACCCTTGATCAGGTAGACAAAGTTGGGAGCGGCTGAGTGAACAAGCAGATCGTGGTGGTCATAGGGGCCGGGGGGATCGGGCAGGCGATCGGCCGTCGGCAGGGCTCAGGCAAGACAGTGCTGCTGGCTGACCGTAATGAGCAGGTACTGGCGTCCGCGACCGCGGCACTGGAAGCTGACGGCCATGACGTGGCCAGCCGCCCAGTTGACGTGGCATCCCGCGAGTCGGTACGCGGCCTCGCGCAGGCGGCAGCCGGGCTGGGTGACGTCGTCCAGCTGGTGAACACGGCCGGGCTGTCGCCTGTGCAGGCTCCGCCGGAGGCGATCCTGGCGGTTGACCTGGTCGGCACCGCCCTGGTGCTGGAAGAGTTCGGCCAGGTCATCGCGGCGGGCGGTGCCGGTCTGGTGATATCGAGCATGGCCGGGTACATGCAGCCGCCTCTCGACCAGGCGGCGGAGCAGGCCCTGGCCGGCACCCCGGCAGACGAGCTGCTGGCCCTTTCGTATCTCGGCCGGGAAGGCGTGCCGAACTCCGGGACGGCCTACGCGCTGTCCAAGCGCGCGAATCATCTGCGCGTCCAGGCTGCCGCGGTGACCTGGGGCGAGCGCGGGGCCCGGGTGAACTCGATCAGCCCCGGCATCATTCTCACCCCGCTCGCCCGGGATGAGATGTCCGGCCCAGGCGCCGACGGCTACCAGAACATGATCAACCAGTCTGCTGCCAGGCGCGTCGGCACCACCGACGAGGTCGCCGCCGCGGCCGCCTACCTGCTCGGACCCGACGCCGGGTTCGTCACCGGCGCCGACCTGCTCATCGACGGCGGCGTCATCGCCGCGCTGCGCGCCGGCCGGCTGCAACTCGGGCTCCGTTGAGACCGGAAAGGAGATCTGTCGTGAAGCACGTGAAGCTCGGCACTCTTGACGTCGGCCGTATCGGCCTGGGTGCGATGGGCATGTCCGCCGCCTACACCGGAGCCGGCCGCGACGACGCAGAGTCCATCCGCACCATTCACCGGGCGCTTGACCTTGGTGTCACCCTGATCGACACCGCCGAGGTCTATGGCCCCTACACCAACGAGGAACTGGTAGGCCGCGCCATCAAGGCCCGCCGCGACGAGATCGTGCTCGCGACCAAGTTCGGGTTCATGTCCAACACCGGACGGCCGTCGGTCGACAGCAGTCCGGCGAACATCCGCATCGCAGTCGAAGGCTCATTGCGGCGGCTCGGCACCGACCACATCGACCTGTACTACCAGCACCGGGTCGATCCCGAGACACCCATCGAGGACACTGTCGGCACCCTCGCCGAGCTTGTCGCCGCGGGCAAGGTGCGTCACATCGGCCTGTCCGAGGCGTGGGTCACCACGATCCGCCGCGCGCATGCCGTGCACCCGATCACCGCGCTGCAGTCGGAGTACTCGCTGTGGACCCGCGACCCCGAGCAAGAAGTGCTGCCGTTGCTGCGCGAGCTCGGCATCGGCTTCGTTCCCTACTCGCCGCTGGGGCACGGCTTTCTCACCGGGAAGATCCGGTCCCTCGACGACCTTGACGACAGCGACTGGCGCAAGACCAGCCCGCGGTTCACCGGCGACAACCTCCGGCACAACCTGGTCATCGCCGACGAGGTCGGCGCCGTCGCGGCCGAGGCCGGGGCTACTCCCGCCCAGGTCGCGCTCGCCTGGCTGCTCGCCAAAGGCGACGACATCGCACCCATCCCTGGTACCAAGCACGTCCACCGGGTGGAGGAGAACATCGCGGCCGACACCGTCCACCTCACCCCGCAGCAGATCGCCAGGCTCGACAACCTGACCCCGCCAGCCGGTCACCACCACAACAAAGCCCAAGCGCGGATGCTCGAACGCTGACCGCCGCCTGGGTTCGACGTCCTCGCCACCGGCGCCGAACCGTCCCGCATTCACGTGAACGTGGGATGGTTCGCTCCCGGCGCCCGCAACGCCTGGCACGCCCACGCCATCGGGCAAAAACCCCGAGAAGTAAGCCTGGCTAACCTCTCATTGCAGCCCCGACGTGAGCGAGGCCCCCATCCCCCTGACGTTAGTCCGCATCACTCGCAGGTACCGGAGCTAGGGTCGCCCGCAGCGGTGCTGAGTTGGTGCTGACGAGCGGCGGCTGGACAGGCCATCTACCTGCGGAAACTGCGCGTGCCTCCACGAACTTCACGATCTTCGAGGGCACGTCGGAAATCCAGCGCGTGATCACCGGCAGAGCTGTCACCGGGCTTGACGTGCGCTAATAACCGCAGGTCATGGCGCTGGTGCGGATCTTGAAAGGGCCCCTAAAGTTGGGTTTAAGGCAGTCGGCCATTTGCCCGTTATTCCTGGTTGGTTCCCGTCAGTTCCCGATAGCGTGCTGAGTTGGTGCTGACCCCCTAACGGTTAGAGTGGTGCCGCTGATCGGCCGAGAGGGTCTGGAATGGGCTGGGGATCCGCGGCCGGTAGCACTGGCTCCGATGACGGCGAAGGCCGAGATAAGCGCGTTCACGTGATCTGGCGTCAGCTTGCCAGACCGCTCTCCTGGCGGGCCTCGAGCTCTGCGTGACCGAAGCATCGGCCACGCCGCTCACGGTGGCAGGCGTACTGCAACCCGGCAGGGCAATGCAGTGACCGCGCCGGATAGGCCTGCCATCGAGCTCAGATGGCACTTTGATCTAGGTTATGGTGGCGGCCCGCGGTCAGCGGCGTCGCGGGTTTCTGCGGCCTCTATCACGAGGACCC
>JASHSZ010000302.1 GCA_030040815.1 Streptosporangiaceae bacterium | reverse complement strand
GTCGCGGCTGACGGTGACCGGCTCCCCGCGCCGCTGCGGCACCTGCACGGGGACGACCTCGTCGTCGAACCGGCCCGCCGCCCAGGCCGCCGCGGCGCGCTGGTGGCTGCGGGCCGCGTAGTCGTCTGCCTCGTCCCTGGTGATGCTGAACTGCTGCGCGAGGTTTTCGGCGGTCTCGATCATCCCGGAGATTTTGCCGAACCGCCATTCCGGCTGCGATCGCTCGCGGCCCCGGTCCAGCCGGTCATAGAGGAACTGGCTGCCTGACCTGGCGCCCCAGCGCAGCGCCGTGGTGTAGTGCTCCACGTTGCTCATGCTCTCGACGCCGCCGGCCAGCACCACATCGGCGGCGCCGGTCTGCACCATCATCGCCGCGGTGATGATCGCCTGCAGGCCGCCGCCGCAGCGCCGGTCGATCTGGAGGCCGGGAACGGTGACCGGCATCCCGGCCTGCAGCGCCGCCCATCGACCGATGCAGGGGGTCTCGCCACTGGCGTAGGACTGCGCGAACGACACGTCGTCCACCAGCCCGGGGTCGATACCAGTTCGCTCCAGCACGGCGGTAATCACGGTCGCAGCGAGGGTCTCCACCGGAACCTCGCGCAGACTGCCGCCGAACGTGCCGACCGGCGTGCGCAGTGGGGTGACAATGGCTGCTCGGCGCGTGGTCATGGACTCTCCTCCCGGTCGTCCGCCGCAAGCGCGTGCCTGTGGTCGGGATGGGCGATCGCGACCATCCGCTCCCGCCGCTGCGGTAGCGGCAGCCGGCGCAGGTCAGCTACTCCATATTCGGTCACGATGACGCCCGCGTCAGCCCGGCCCAGGGTGGCCGGTCCGCTGAGCCTGGTGACAATCCTGCTCACCCGCTCGCCCGCCGGTGACATCGCCGTCGACGGGAGGGCGAGGATCGGGATGCCGCCGCGCGACAAGGCGGCACCGCGGGCGAAGTCGGCGGCGCCGCCCACCCCGCCGACGTAACGGCCGGCTGCGGTCTCGGTGTTGGCCTGTCCGGTCAGGTCTACCTCGGTAGCGGAGTTGATCGCCACGAGCCGGTGCTGGGCGGCCAGTACGGCAGGGTCGTGGGTGTAGCGCGTGTCGCGCAGGGTGATGGCGCGATCGGCAGCCGCGAGCGTGAGCAGCGGCTGGCTGCCCATGAGGAAGCCGGTCACCACGAGGCCGCGGTCGACGCTCTTGCGCGCGCCCGTCACGACGCCGGCCTCGATGAGCTCCGCCACCGCGTCGCTGATCATTCCCGAGTGGACGCCCAGGTCGCGGTGACCGAGCAGACGCCGGGCCACCGCCGAGGGCATGGAGCCGATGCCGAGCTGGATGGTGGCGCCGTCCGGAATGAGCGCCGCGACGTGAGCCGCGATCGCATCCTCGGTAGCGCGCGGCGCCGCAGCCGGGTACTCGGGCGGCGGACGCGACACCGGCACGAGCACGTCAATGTCCTCCGGCCGGATGCGGACGTCGGATCCGATGTCCGGCACCTGGTCGTTCACCTCGGCAATGACGACTCTGGCCCCGCTGACGAGCGGGGTGAGGTAATCGGCGCCGAGGCCAGGGCCGAAGCTGCCGTCGGGCGCTGGCGGCGGCACCGACAGCAACACGACGTCGACGCGCAGCGGCCCGGTGGTCAGCACGTCCGGCAGCTGCGAGTAGTGGCAGGGCATGATGCTCAGCGCGCCCGCGTCGGCAAGCGCCCGGTTGGCCCCAGCGGCGGTGTAGGAGGCGAAGCACAGGTGGTCGCAGTGCCGCGGCGACGCCGCGGCCGCGGTGGAGATCCCGGTGAAGCAGCGCACACCGCCGAGTCGGCCGCGCTGCGCGGCGAGCACCTCAGTCAGGGTGACCGGCTCAGCGCACGCCTGTCCCCACGCGACGGTGTCGCCGGGCCGGATGTAGCGGGTCAGGTCCCTGGCGAGCATCGCGGCCGCGGGGCCGCCCAGTGTCAGCGCCACCCGTGGAGCTTAGGCAAGCACCGCGACGTATCGCCAGTCCAGCACATCACGGCCGGGCTCGCCGTCTGCCCGCACGTGCGAGCGCAGGTGCACCAGACCGCCTGCGCCCGGCAGCAGGTCCACACGCTCGACCTCGATGAGGCTGCGCAGCGTGTCGCCTTCATGCACCGGGCCGAGGTGCTCACAGCCGTGCCAGCCCGCGATCGTGACCAGCGACGGCAGGACGCGGGCCGCCTGCGCGAGCGCGAGTCCGATCGGGTGGCCGCCGTAGACCAGGCGCTGCCCACCCGCTGCCGCGGCATCGTGGTGCACCGCGGCTACGTTGAGGGTCAGCCGGGCTAGCTCCGGTGCGCTGGAAACCACGTCGCCAGCGCCGGCGCTGAAGCGCTGGCCGGGGCGCAGCCCGGCCGGGCGCGGATCGGCGGCCCGGCGGGCAAACCGGTCCAGCCGCCAGCCCTCGATCAGCGCGTGGAAGTCCGGCGGCGCTGCGTCCCGGCCGATGCGGTCGAGGTCGTCGGCGTGCCCGGTGTCTGCGTCCTGGTCCCGCAGCGGCAACATCGCGCAGCGCCAGAAGTCCAGCACTGGCCTGTCCTCCTGATCAGTCGTGGTGATCCGCAGCGCCGCGAGTCCGGTCGGAGCACGACCGGGCCGGGAGGTGTTCTGCCGCAGCCCGACAACTTGCGTCCGGGTG
>JASHSZ010000301.1 GCA_030040815.1 Streptosporangiaceae bacterium | reverse complement strand
ACTCAGCAAAGCCTGGGTAGCGGCGCGCCTGCTCGGCGTAGCGGCGGTCGCGTTCAGCGCCGGTCAGTTCGCGGACGGTCACCCTGTAGATCTCCGTTCCGCGCTCGACACTGCCGTCACCCGCCGCGGTCAGGTTGCGGTACCAGTCCGGGTTGGCGGGTGCTCCACCCTTACTTGCGAAGACGTAGATGATGTCCGGTTCGGTGTCGTGCGGGAGGTACATCGTCGGGTTGACATACTCCCGCCCGGTTTTGCGGCCGCGGTGATGCACTAGGACTATCGGCGCCCCCTCGAAGGGCCCGCCAACCCTGCCCTCGTTCGCCCGGAACTCCGCGATGGTCCGCGCGTTCCAGTCCAGCGAGTCGCTCATATCGAACTCCTGTCGTTAACGATCCCGGCGCGTGCGCCGGGACCGGGTGCCGGATGGCCTGCGGCCGTTCCCGGCGATCAGGCCTTTGACCTGGTACTTCCTGGCAGCGCGCGGCATCTGAACCGGCCGCGTGTGGGATACGAGGACAGCGTGCGGTCGTTCTGCCTTTGTGCTAGGCGGTGACGCGTTGTGCGCCGGCCAGATGGGCCGACAGGAGCTGGCCGGCTCTGTCCAGCGCTGCGGTCGCTTCGTCAAGGATCGGGTAATACGCCTGGAAGACGTGGGGAACCCCGGGGGTGATGTCGAGGGTGACCTCGACGTCAGCGGTAGCAGCTTGCCGGGCGAGGCGGATGGCGTCGTCGAGGAGGACCTCGTGCGTTCCGGCCTGGACGACCAGGGGCGGCAGGCCGGACAGCTCCGCGAATATGGGACTGATGAGCCCGAGAGAGGCATCTTGCCCCGACGTGTAGTCGGTGATTCGGGCCTCGAGAGCTTCCCGGCTGAGCAGCGGGTCGGCCGCACGCTTGGTTTCCATGGTCGCCCCGGCCAGGGTTAGGTCGGCATACGGTGACATGACGAAGGCGGCGGCGGGCAGGGGCAGCCCGTGTTCCCGAGCGTTGACCAGAGTAGCGATGGCGAGCCCGCCGCCGGCGGACTCGCCCGCGAAGGCGATGTCCGAAGGGGCTGTGCCGTTGTGCAGGATGGCTTCGTAGGTTGCCAGAGCGTCGTCGACCGCGGCCGGGTAAGGGTGCTCCGGAGCGAGCCGGTAGTCGACGGAGATGACCTTGGCGCGGGTCCGCCGGCCGATCTGCGAAGCCAGGCCGGCGGCGAGGGCGGCGTCGCCCATCACGTACACGCCGCCGTGGAAGTAGAGAACGATGTGGCGAGGTTCGACTCCGTCGACTGTGATCTCGGCGGTCGGAACGCCGCCGAGTTTGCCTGCTGTCACGGTGATCTCGGCGGGCAGTGGCTGCGCCGATAGCAGCTCGCGGAGCAGTCGCCGCTGCTCGGTGACGTCGCTGTCGGCGGGGAACGCTGACTGCCGCAGGATTGCATCGAGGGTTTCTCGCTGTTCGGTGCTCACGGAGAATCTCCCTTCCGTCGGAATCCGGCCGGTTCCGATGATTTGCGCTGCTGCGTGAGCTTGCGGATCTCGAGCAGGTCGAGGCCCAGCGCCTCGATCTCAGCCAGCACGCCGTACAGCGCCGCCCGGTCGAGCGGGCCGGTGAGCACGGTGTGCGCGCCGTGGTGCTGCGGCGCCAGCGCCGGGAATGCGGACAGCACGGTGGCGCCGAGGTGCCCGTCGATCCGGATCACGTACGGGGCGGGTGCCGGGTCCATGACGACATCATCACGGTCGGGCAGGTGACTGCGGGTCACCCGGATCCGGTGACCGGCGGGCTACCGCCCGCGGCCGACCGCCAGCAGCTGCAGTTCCCTGGCGCGCCGCACGGCCGAGGACCGGTCACGGACCTGGAGCTTGGCGTAAATGCTGCGCAGGTGCGTGCTGACCGTGTTCAGCGAGACGGACAGTTCGCCGGCGATCTCGGGCCGGGAGAGGTTCGTCGGCAGATACCGCAGCACCCTGAGTTCGCCAGCGCTGAGTTCCTCCGCCGGCGCTGATGAGGACTGCGCAATCGCCGGCGGGGACAAGCCGTGCAGGATGTCGAGGATGTCGGCGAGCAGGGCACCGTGTGCTGTCTGGTGCCGGGGCAGCGCCTCGAGCAGCTCCTGGGAGCCCGTCATCGCGAACGGCAGGACCAGCCGGTCAGACTCCGCCAGCGCCAGCGCGCGTTCCGCCTCCTGGTTCGCCGCGCGCTGGTCACCGAGCTCACGATGGGCGAGCCCGGCCAGCAGGTGGGCCTCCACGATGGTGACGTAACCAAGAACCGGTGCCGTGCCGTTCAGAACATCGTGAAGCGCGCCCAGGGCTCCGGCCGGATCGCCTTCCGCGAGGCAGATCGCCGCGCGGGCATTGCGTATCTCTCCGGAGCTGGCCTGCTCGTCATCGAGCGCCCCGAGGCGGGCGCGGGCTGTGCCGGGCCGTCCCAGCCGGGCTTGCATGGCGAGCAGCCAGCCGGTCACCTGGCTCGCGAGTGCCTGCGATCCCTCCAGCTGCGATGCCAGCTGTTCGGCCGCGCTGAACTCTTCGAGCGCGTCGCGGCGGCGGCCGCGGCCGGCCTGCAGGATCCCAGCCGTCTGGTGCAGCAGCAGCCTGATGTCCGGCCCGGTGTCTGTTTGCAGAGCCCGCTCGGTGCGCCGCAACCACCGCTCACCCTCGTCGAACTCACCCAGAAACGCCATCGTGCCGGCGAGCGTCATCAGCGCGGGTGCGACCACCGGTTCCGTGCCCCAGCCGTAGCGTTCGGCGAGGGCAATCGCCTCGCGGCAGCGCCGCTGGGTCGTGGCGAACGCCTGGCTCTTCGGCTTGGCGGCAGCGTGGAAGATGTACGCGAAGCCGAGCTGCGCGAGGCAGCCGACTTCCAGGTACGGCCGACCGATCTCCCGGGCCAGGGCGGCGCCCTCCCGGAGGTGGCGTTCAGCGTCTGGCAGGCCCAGTGACCAGGCCTCGACGGTCCCCAGATTCATAAGCGCCACGGCTCGCAGGTCGCTGTCCAAGGCGATGTCTTCGTCGGACGGACCGGTTAGCGGGGAAGCCAGGAATCGGGCTTGTTCGATGACGTCGGCCAGGTGACCGCGCCGCCTGGCCAGGGACAGCTTCAGCGACGCGATCGCCACCCGGAGCCGGCGCTGGCGGCCTGGCGGCGTCGTCTGGGCGTACCTCTCGGCGACCGCCAGGTGGGCGGCCGCCTCGTCCAGGCGCCCCTGAGCAAGATCACCCATTGCGCGCACCAGCGCCAGCTCGGGGTGGTCCGCGCCCGGCGGGAAGGCCCGTAGCAGCGCCTGCATGGTCTGGGCTTGCCCGTCGAGTGTCATGCTGAACGAGTGGTCGGCGAGCAGCCGCGCCGCATCAGCCCAATCGCCGGCCGCCTCGGTGTGCCGGATGGCGTTGACGACCTGGCCCTGCCGGGCGAACCAGGCCGCGACGCGCCGGTGTAGTGCCGGTACTTTTTCGGGGAGCGTCCGGCGCAACTCCAGCCGCAGGAGATCTGCGAACAGGTGGTGGTAGCGAAACCAGGTGCGCCCTGGGTCGAGCGAGACGACAAACGCGTTCGCATCCTCGAGACTCAGCAGGATCTGTTCCGAGCCCGCGCGGCCGGTCAGCAGGTCGGCCAGTTCGCCGTTGACCCGGTCAAGCAGCGACGTGCGCAGCAGCAGATCCTGGACGTCGGGCGTCTGGCGTTCCAGCATTTCGGCGATCAGGTACTCCGCGACCGTGCGGTCGCTGCCAGAGAACTCCGCGACGAACCGCTCCGGGTCCGGGTGGCCGACCAGGGAGAGCGCCGCGAGCCGCAGGCCAGCGGCCCACCCCTCCGTCCGCTGGTGCAGCAGCACTACCCCGGAGTCGGACAGCGCGATGCCCGAGGCGTCGAGTAGCTCGCGGGTTTCGCGCTCGGAGAAGCTCAGGTCCGCCGCGCGGATCTCGGCTAGCTCGCCCGCCAGGCGCAGCTGGTGAAGCCGCAGCCGCACATCGTGACGGGTGATCAGGATCGCGTGCACCGGCGGGGGAAGATTCGTCAGCAACCGGGTGAGCTGAGCGGAGGCCTCTGGCGAGTGCAGCTCATCGAGATCGTCAATGACCAGCGTGACGCCGCCGTCAGCGTCGGCCAGCTCGGCCAGCACCCGGTCGACCATCGCTGGTGCATTGAAGTCAGGTGTCGCTGCAGGCAGTTCCCCGGCGCTGTCAGCACCGGTGGCGTGACGGATGGCGCCGAGCAGGGCCAGCCAGAACTGCTGGGCGTCTTGCTGGCCGCGCTGCACCTGCACGAGGGCGAGCGGGTGCAGCTGACCCGGTCCGTCGGCCCAGGCGCGCAGTAGCGACGTCTTCCCGCTGCCGGCCGGAGCCGAGATGACCGTCACCCTGCTCGAGGCCGCGCGATCCAGGGCAGCGACAAGATCACCCCGGTCGATAAGCCGGGGAGTTGCTGGAGCCACCGTCAAAGGCCCGCCCTGATAGCCACGCCCGACACCCTGGCGCCGGTCACAGCCCCGGCACCTTCCCACTCGGTACCAGGCCAGCGCTCGTGCTGTCTACGACGCCCCGACCTGGGGTTGCCGCACTCTCAAGCACGCGCCGCCGCCACGATCCCATTCCGTCTGGCGTTGTCGGTCTGCGGCGCATCACCAGGATACGGTGACGGCCTTTACGTGCCTCGCAGCAACCCTGGACCCGCCGCACTCCGCACCGCGGGCGGCCCCGCAATCACCGGGATCCGGTGACGGCCTCTCACCTCGCTAACGGCAAGCCTGGGTTCATCGCGAAAGCTCGCACGGCCGCCTGGGACGTGCTCCGAGATTTAGGGAGAAGCCGTGACCTCGCCAACCTCCGGCGCGGGCAACGCTCCTGACCTGTCCGACTACGCACGCGCCACCGAGCATCGAGATGCGGGGAGTACAGAAACCATGTCGTCTGCCACGCAGAACCGGCAGGCAGCACCGGCTGACCGGCGCTGGCTGGTCCTGGTGGTGGTCGCTGTTGCGCAGCTGATGGTGGTGCTCGATGCCACCGTGATCAATATCGCGCTGCCCTCAGCCCAGCATGCGCTGGGATTTTCCAATAATGACCGGCAGTGGGTGGTGACGTGCTACGCGCTGGCCTTCGGCAGCCTGCTGCTGCTCGGCGGCCGGATCGGCGACATGTTCAGCCGCAAGCGGGTCCTCATCACCGGCTTGGCCGGGTTCGCCATCGCCTCGGCGGTCGGCGGCGCTGCGGTCTCGTTCCCGATGCTGGCCGCAGCGCGGACGCTGCAGGGCGCCTTCGGCGCCCTCCTCGCGCCGGCCGCGCTGGGCACCCTGACCAGCACCTTCACTGACCCACGCGAGCGAGGAAGGGCCTTCGCTGTCTACGGCGCGGTGTCCTCGGGGGGCGCCGGGGTGGGCCTGATCCTCGGCGGGCTGCTCACCGAATACCTGTCCTGGCGATACACCCTCTATGTCAACCTCATCTTCGCCGCGTTCGCCATCGCCGGCGCCCTGGCCTACATCCGCACCAGCCGGCCGGCCACGAGGCCGCGGCTGGACTGGCCCGGCACGGTGCTGGCCTCCGCCGGGCTGTTCCTCATCGTGTTCGGCTTCTCCCGGGCCGAGACCGCCGGCTGGGCGGCTCCGCTGACCATCCTCTGCCTGGTCGCCGGGCCACTGCTGCTGGCCACGTTCGCGGTGGCCGAACAGAGGTCCGCCCACCCGCTCCTGCCGTTGCGGGTGATCCTCGACCGGACCCGGGGCGGCTCCTATGCAGTGCTCGGCCTGACCGGGATCGCACTCTTCGGCGTCTTCTTGTTCCTGGTCTACTACTTGCAGCTAGTTAAGGGATACAGCCCGGTGATCTCCGGGCTGCTGTTCCTGCCGTTCGTGGGCGGCATCCTGGTCAGCTCTACCGTGTCCAGCATCGTGCTCCCCCGAGTCGGGCCGCGGGTGCTGATCGCCTCCGGCATGCTGCTCAGCGTCTGCGCCATGGGCTACCTGACCCAGCTCACCGTCACATCCACCTACGGCGCCGTCATCCTGCCCGCCTTGATAGTCATGGGCCTGGGATTCGGCATCATCTTCGCCGTTACCATCAACACCGCCACCGCCGGTGTCCGCCCCCAGGATGCGGGGGTAGCGTCGGCGCTGGTGAACACGATGCAGCAGGTCGGCGGCTCGATCGGGCTATCGGCGCTGAGCACCGTCGCGCTGACCGCCACTGCCAGCTACCTGGCCGCCCACCACACCGGCCCGCTAGCCCCGGCGACGGCGGCCACCTACGGCTACACCACGGCGTTTACCATCTCCGCCGCGATACTCGGCCTGGGAGTGATCCTTGCCATCGTCCTGCTGCCCTCCCGGCGCCGGCTGGCCGAGCTCAGGGCCGCCGCTGAAGCCACGCCGGCCCCTGAGCCGCAGCCCGAGCCGCAGCCGGCACCCCAGGCGATTCCCGTCGCCCTCTGCAGCTGCTCGCCGGTGATACATCCCGTCTCCGGTGCGACGGTCTCGGCGGGCCGCGGATCCCCCGTGGTGAAGTCGTGACCTTGCCCTATAGAGGGGATCAATCCAGTGCCAGAAGCGAAACAGTTGCTTCACAGCAACCTGCATGAGGTTTTCTCCGAAAGAGACCCTGAACGCCGGTGGGCGGCCATCGGGCGAACCTACACCGAAGACGTGACGTTCACCGATCCAGACGGGGACTTCGTAGTGTGGCAAGCGCTGAGCGACCGGGCTCAGGAACTCCTCGATGGCGCGTCGGCAGGCGACGTCTTCGAAGCGGACGGCCCAACGTACGTTGGCACCGACATGGCCGCGCTGGCGTGGCGTTTCGGGCCGCCCGGCAAGCCTGTCGCTCGCGGAGTCGATATCCTCGCGATTCGTGACGGTCGCGTGAGCGCTGTACGCACGTTGATCGCACCTGAATCTGGCGCATGATCAGCCTTGTATTTGCGGCCCAGGTATTCCTCTGCCAGGTGTGATTGACCAGGCCACCGACCAGCTTTGTCCCGCGGTTTGTCTTACGCGGCTGTCAATTTTCCTCTAGACAGCTGCCACTGCTGGGGAATCCACGGCATCACTCGATGCCTAGGTAGAGCGTCATGCTGGGCCCGGCGTCCATCCAGTCGCTCAATCGTCGGACCGTCGGATGATCTTCCAGACCGTTTCCTTCTTCGCGTCGCCGTGACGCGCATCCGTCGTGCCACGCTTATCGCAGCGGACAAACTTACTTCGGCCAAAGGAAACAGAAACCCATGACATCTGGGCAGGACACCGCGACCAAGATCAGCTTCGTCTATTCCAACCCCACCGACCCGGCCGCCTTCGAGGCGGCTTATCCCCAGCAACTCGCGCTGGCACGGAAGCTCCCCGGCCTGACTCGGCTGCAGACGTCGAAGGTCTGGCCAAAGGAAGACGGCAGCCCGACCCCGGCGTACCGACTGTTGGACCTGTACTTTGCCGATTATGCGGCTGCCAGCGCCGCCGCCGCGGAGGCGGGCGCCCTTGTCGGCGCTACCCTTGAGCACGCTACCGGAGGCGTACTGATCGCATTCGCGGAGGTCCTCGAAGACGCTTAGGAGCCTACTCAACAAAGACAGTTTGGGGCGGGACGAGCGCGGACGATGATCCGTCTGTGCGGTGGTTAAGCCTGGCCCTTGGGCCGACAACGTGGTCGCTGCACCGCGGATATAACGCGGTCTTCGGCGACCTTGCCGACGATCCGCCACCGGCCGTCGGCACTGTCGCTGCCCTCGCTCGGCTCCACGTCGTCGCCGGCACAGCTGTGGGCAGCCCGCTCGGCGGTGCGCTCGCCCGGCAAGTATGCGCGCTCCCCACGACACTGCCGACACTTCCTGAACTGGCTCCGCCCTGTTTGCTGACGTTTCGCCACAGTATTATTGTTAAGCGACGAAGCACGATTAAGCATAGGAAAGCCGTGTGATGCGTGCCCGGTGAAGCGGGGGAGACCCTGCTCGGCAAGATCGGCCGGGTCACCGTTTCCATTCCAGCCAACGGGCCTGGCGAGGTTCTGTTGACAGTCCGCGGTGGCACTGAAGCCTTCGCCGCCTGGTCTGACGCGCCGGTGCCGCGACACAGCAGGGTTCTGGTTGTGGATTGCCTATCGGCGCGTTCGGTCTTCGTCACTCCTTTCTCGTAGGACCGTCCGCCCGGCCGGCCTTCGGCTACCACCTCCGGGGAGATCACGATGTTGCTATGGCGTGTTCCGGCGCCGAACGAGGCTCTGCTCATTTCCGGCTCCAAGCGGAGAGGGGAGGCGACCGAGTTCCGCATCGTCACCGGGCACGGCTCCTTTGTCATGCCCGTCAAGCAGAAGGCGCGGATCTTGTCTCTCGCGCTCCAGGAAGCGGAGATCGTCGAGGACTGCATCACCAACCAGGGCATTCGGCTGAAGGTCCGGGCCGTGGCTGCGTTCAAGGTCGGAGACGACCCAGCCTCAATCGCCAGCGCTGCCCGGCGGTTCCTCTCCGAGCAAGACCGCATGGAAGTGCTCGTAGGCCGCGTCTTCGCCGGTCATCTCCGGTCTATTGTCGGCGGGCTCACCGTAGAACAGATCATCCGCGAACGAGACCGGGTGGCGCAGGAGGTCAAGGACGGCAGCCACGCCGAGATGGAGAAACTCGGCATTGTGGTGGACGCTCTGGAAATCCAGGAGATCGAGGACGGTACCGGTTACATCAACAACCTAGCCGCGCCACACGCGGCCGCAGTCGCCAGCCAGGCGCGGATTGCGCAGGCGCATGCCGACCAGCAGGCTGCCGAGCGGGAACTAGCTGTGGCTGCCATGAAGGCGCAGTACCAGCGCGACGCTGCTATCAAGCAAGCCGGCTTCCTTGCTGAAACTGAGGAAGCGAAGGCGCGTGCGGCCCAAGCCGGCCCATTGGCGGAGGCACAGGCATCTCAGCAGGTCATCGAGCAGCAGACGGCACTCGCAGAGCGGCAGGCCAGCCTTGCTGCACAACGGCTGGAGGCCGAGGTGCGACGCCCCGCCGATGCGGAGGCCTACCGGAAACGCACGCTCGCCGAGGCCGACCGCGATCAAGCCAGGTTCGAGGCGGAGGCGGACGCCTATCGGAAGAGGACTGTCGCCGAAGCCGAGCGCGACCAGGCCCGGCTGTCTGCCGAGGCCGAAGCGTACCGCAATACCACGCTCGCCGAGGCCGAGGCAAAGGCTGTCCGGCTGCGAGCAGAGGCCGAAGCGCAGGCCGTCGAGGTCCGGGCCGAGGCGGACGCACACGCTGAACGGGCCCTCGCGGATGGCGAGGCCGCGGCGAACAAAGCACGGGCCGAATCGCTACGGGCGGGCAACCAGGAGCTGATCGCCGCGAGCCGGATCGTCGAGCAGCTGCCGACGCTAGTGGATGCAGCAGCGCGGAGCATCGCCGGATCAAACCTGACGATCCTCAATGGTGCGCAGGGCGTCAACGACGTCCTCGCGGGCCTCGTCGGGCAGGGACTATCAATCCTCGAGGTACTCAGGAAGTCTGCGACGTCCGCTTCAGCTGACGTAGCTCCGCCAACACCGCTCGTAGGTACCCACGGATCGAGCGCGGTGCGCTAGGACACCTGCACACAGCAACGTGTCCGCAGCAGCGTAGGGCGAGCGCGTGCCTAGGTTCTGAAAAGAGGTGTGCGCTTCGGACTGCCTGCCACGGTCCAGTGAGAAAAGTCGGCCCAGACCGGTTAATCAGCGCACTGCTGGCAGTCGTATGGGGAGACCGGCGGCGGACAGCCTAGGTCAACGTGAGGAGAATCAGTCTACTTCCCATCCTTGATGCTCATGCCACTGTACGAGGAGCTTGGCCAGCGGCCGCACTCACCGCCTGGGCGCTGACGATGGATATCGTCATCGAAGGAGGGACCGCCTGAATCGACCACCCCCAGCGACTCCGGGGAATCGGCGAGGCCTACCAGGACAAGTACGCATCGCCAGTCACCGTCACCGGCAAGGCCTTCAGCGCCCCTACAAAGCGCCCACCGCCGGGCACCCCTACCGGGTCTACGAGCTCAATCCGTACCGCCGTCGCCTGTGCCTTCGGAACAGGGAACAACCTCGGACAACGCTCCACCAGATTCCGCGTCAGCCTTTCCGATGCGCTTCTCATGCTCGCCGTGCGCGACCGACGCGCGTCGCATCGCGTTCGCCAGGTCAGTGGTGGACGCGAAGGCCGTCTCCGCGGCGTCGATGCGGCCGGGCAGCCGCGCCGTGACCTCCTGCAGCAGCCAGCCGTTGCCATCCGGGTCGCCGAACGTGGCGAAGGAGCGGTAGCTGGCGTGATCGGGCGGGCGCGGGACCGCTCACGCGGCCGTTCGTACCGTCGGGCTGGAACTGAGCGCCCGGTGTCCCGGCATGGAACACCTCACCGACCTGGGCACCGCGGGCGGTGAGCTCGCCACGCGCAGCCTCGATATCGGAGACGACCAGGTACAGGCCCTGGACCGAGCCAGGCGCGGCCGACGTGACCTTTGCGCCGATTTGGATCGAGCTCTCCGAGCCGGGAGGGTGAACTGAACGATCCGGACGCCATTATCGAAGAGAAGATCGGCGTCAAGCCTCCACCCGAGTCCCCCGTAGAACAGCTACGCGCGGTCGGCGTCCGATACGGGGATGATGACCACCTCGAGCTTCATATCCACAATGTCGGCTCCTCTCTCTTTCATGGCAATGGCGGTGTCAATGCTCCCCAGGTTCAGTGCCACCGAGGCCGGCGCTTTAATCCACTCTCACGCGGCGTACTGCTGGGGTCCACAAAATCTCATCAGCGGCACTCATTCCCGCTTGGAGGCATACCGCAGCGAGGCGCGGATCAGGTGCATCCGGTCACTCCCAAGGGCTTCCATTGAAGAACGCGAGGGAACGGATTGGACATACTGGCCGCCTACCGGGAGGTGGGCAGCTACCGGGGCGCCGCCGCGATGTGCGGCACGACGCACAAGACGTCCGCCGGGTGGTGGAGCGGCACAACGCCCGCGGCGCGGTCCCGCCGCGCCGGGGTCATAGCTACGAGACTGTCCGCGGCCTGGTCGCCGAGAAGGTGCGCAACAGCCAAGGCTGGATCAGCGCGAAGCGGCTGCTGCCGAAGGCGCGGGCGGCCGGCTATGCCGGGTCGGCGCGGAACTTCCGCCACCTGGTCGCTGAGGTGAAGGCAGCTGCTCGCTAATCACGTGCGGGGGCTATGTCAGGGCTAGGCGGCGGGGTGCCGTTCCGGGTCGGCTGATGCGTGTCGTCGATGATCTGGAAGACTGGGTAGTACGTGGCGATCTGGTTCAGTTCTTCCAGCGATGGGTCGGCGGCGACGCCGAAGTAGTGTCGGGCCTCACTGGCTGCAGCCTTGGAGCCCGGCTGCCTCCCCCACCGCCGCAGGTAGGCCCGGATAACGGGGGCCCGCTGCTGCGGCGGCACTTCGACGAGCCGGGCTGCGCGCCGGTGCCTGGGGCCGATCACCACCCGCCCGTCGGCCGCGCGCACGTTGCGGACCCACTCCGAATCGCCGGCGAGGGCTACCAGGTAGTGACCATCGTTGCAGTCGGCCCGGACGAGGGTGGTGCGGTGGATCACGCCGGTGATGCGGCCAGGAACCTCAAGGACGATCACATTGTGCGGGGCCATCCCGGCGGCGACCATCGGTGGTCCAAGCCGCTGCAGGCGCGC
>JASHSZ010000300.1 GCA_030040815.1 Streptosporangiaceae bacterium | reverse complement strand
GGGCGCTGCTTGACACCCTGGATGCCCGAGGCCGGGCGCTGGCCATCGTGGCCGACGAAGCCCCGGCTGACATCCGGATGGCCACCCGCCCTCGCGCGCAGCCGGAACTGCTCCCCCTCGGGGTCGCGACAGCGAGTCTCGGCCCGACTCCGCGCGCGCTGCTCGCCGAGCTGGTCGCCCTCTACCTCGACCGGCTGGTGCCCGAGCTGGCCGGCCGGGAGGCCGACCGGATCGCGGGCGGCGAGTTCCACTTCGCCTGGGAGGGACCATCGTCGCCTGGCACCGCGCACTATTACCGAGTCCAGGGCGACGACCTGCTCATCGAGTTCGACAACACCCAGCTAGATGGCAACCACGCGCACACGGTGCTGCGACGGCCGCGCAGTGACTTCGGCGACGACATCCTGGCGGCTCACTACGGCCAGGCGCACGTAGCCTAGAAGCCCGGCTCCGCGGTGGAGATGTCGTAGTTCGGTCCCCAGTACCACTGGGTGGCGCTGGCACCGGGCACCATGTGAGGCACCCCGGTGGGATCGGCGATCCACCACCGGACGCGTGCCTGCATCCACGACGGCAGAGTGGAGACGGCCTGCTGGACCGCAGCCCACTCATCGAGCATCGTATAGATCCGCGCGTTGTCCGAGGGCTCGAGCGCCAGGTGCTCCGTGACCCACTGCGGCACCATGCTCGGCGTGGCGTCGCCCGGCTCGACGTCGAGCACCGAGGCCGCCGGGTCCGTGCCCCAGGCGTCGATCCAGATGGTCGGTCGGCCAGCCATCTCCGCCGCCGGAACGGCGTAGTCGCCGGTGGCGTACGTGGCACACATCACGCCAGGCGGGATCGCCGCGGGCGTCGCCGAGTCGTAGATCTCAAAGGGCTGTTCAGCCGTAGCCGACTGTGACGGTGACGGTGACGGTGACGCGGCCGGCTTGCCGTGCTGCTGCGCCCGGCCGGTTCCCCGGCGCCGGGTGCTGGCGGAACCCGCCGCGCCGCGCGGGCGGTGCCCGGCTTGATCCCGACCGCCGGGGCGTGCGGCGGCGGACTGACTCGGGAGCGGATACGCCACGCCGGTGGCCGCAGGCGACCGGTCCAACTGACCCGCCCCACTAGGGGCAGCCGCGCCGCCGAGGAATGGGGTCGCATCGCCACTCGCCGCCGCGTGGTCGACCTCGGCACGGCCAGCCAGCGTGGTGTGGCCCTCGATCGCGCCCGCCGCCGCGGTCGGGCCGGCTGTCACGCCCACGGCGAGCCCCGCGGTGGTCACCAGCGCCGCTGCGGCGGCGTACGTCAGAAATGACGGCCGGCCGGTGCCGCGAAACGGGGCCGAGACTGGGTCCGCAGCGGGACCGGGCCGGGCAATTGGCGGATACTCACCCTGGTGGGGAACGGCAGCGCGGCTCCGGACAGCGCGACGCCCGCCAGCGTGGCGGGGGGCGGAACGGCGGGGCACGATAAGCCTTGGGTCGGGCGCGGGGCGGCGCGCGGCGGTAGTCCAGGGGCGATGGCCGCCGGCGGCGCGGTCCTGGCCGCGGCGGTAGCGCCCGGATGTGCCGCGGGTCAGGGCGACGCGTTGCTACGCAACCATCACAAGCTGGACGCTGTGGGTAACCAGTATTAGCACGTAACCCGCCGGTTTAGGTGTGAAAAAGTATGACCTGCATCACTCTGGGAGGCAGCCGCATGAACCAACGGCCGACCGCGGTGGCTGCGCTCGCTGCCGTCCCGGCAGCCGCCGCGCTGGTGCTGGACTTCGACGGCGTGCTCGCGCCCATCGTCGAAAATCCCGAGGCCAGCGCGATGCCGGCCGGATCCGCGGCCAGCCTGGCTCGGCTGGCCGCGGTCCTGGGCACGGTCGCGGTGATCTCTGGGCGACCGGCGGGCTTCCTGGCCGACCGGGTGCGGGTGCCGGGCGTGCAGCTGCTCGGTTCCTACGGGATGGAGCAGGTGACCGACGGACGGCTCGTGCTCGCACCCGAGGCGCAGGCCTGGCTACCGGCCGTGGCCGAGGCACGCAGCTCGCTGGCCGCAGAACTCGGCAGCCAGCCGGGAATCCGGATCGAGGCCAAGCCCGTTTCGGTAACGGCGCACTGGCGGCAGGCTCCCGACCATGCGAGAGCGGCGGTTCTGGTCCGCCAGGCCGCCGGCCGCGCTGCGGCGCAGACCGGGCTGCGCCTCGAGCCTGGCAAGCTGGTCGTCGAGCTGCGGCCGCCGATTGACGTTGACAAGGGGTCTGCCGTGGCGGCGCTGATCGCGGCGGCCCGGCCGACGGCGGTCGCGTACGCGGGCGATGACCTGGGCGACATTCCCGCGCTGCGGGTGGTTCGTGAGGCCGGCGGGTACGCGCTGGTCGTCGATCACGGCGGCGAGACCGACCCGCGGCTGCTCGCCGTCGCGGACGAGGTATTCCGGGGCACACCGGGCTTTGCCGACTGGCTCGCGGCGCTCGCCGCCGAGGCGGCCGCTTAGCGAGCGTGACCGGATCGCTCGGCGCGTAGCTGGCGGCGCAGCAGCTTTCCGGTTGGCAGCCGGGGCAGGTCGGCGACGAACTCGACCGACCGCGGGCACTTGAAGGCCGCTAGCCGTGCCCGGCAGTGCTCGATCAGGTCGGCGGTGAGGTCAGCCGACCCCGTTCCCTGCCCTGCTAGCTGGACAATCGCCAGCACCTGCTGACCCATCTCCGGATCTGGCACGCCGATGACCGCGACGTCGTCGACGGCGGGATGGCTGATGAGCGCTTCCTCGATCTCGGCCGGGTAGATGTTGACGCCGCCGGAGATGATCAGGTCGGTGCGCCGGTCGCTGAGGTACAGATACCCCTCGGCATCGACGTGGCCGAGGTCCCCGAGCGTGGACCAGCCGCGGTCGTCCAGCGCGCTCGCGGTCTTCGCCGGGTCGCCCAGATACTCAAACGGCTGGCCCTCGAAGTAGATCAGCCCGTCCTGCCCGGCCGGCAGCTCCGCGCCGTCGTCGCCGACGATGTGCACCGCGGCGCCGAGCGAACGGCCCACCGAGCCGGGATGGGCCAGCCAGTCAGCCGAGTCGATGATGGTGATGCCGTTTGCCTCGCTACCCGCGTAGTACTCCACCAGGCACGGGCCGAGCCAGTCGATCATCTGCCGCTTGACCTCCGCCGGGCACGGTGCGGCGGCGTGCACCACCGTCCGCAGGCTGGAGACGTCGAACGTCAGGCGCTGCTCGTCGGGCAGCCTGAGCATGCGGACGAAATGCGTCGGCACGAACTGGACGTGGCTGACCCGGCGCGCCTCGATCGCGCGCAGGCACCCGGCCGGGTCGAACCGGTCCATCAGCACCACCGTGCCGCCGAGCCGGTGTGTGCCCAGGCAGAAGTTGTTCGGCGCCGCGTGATAGAGCGGGGCCGGGCACAGGTAGACCGAGTCGGGCCCGAACCCGAAGACGGCGCTCATGAGCAGCGGGAGCGTGACCGGCGAACCGAATGGCGGGAACGCGTGCGTCGGCTTGATGCCCTTTGGCCGACCGGTCGTGCCCGAGGAGTAGAAGAACACCGCCCCGTCGATCTCGTCCTCGATTGGGTCCGTCGACTGCGCGGAGATCGCCGCCTCGTAGCTGGCGAGAGGGGACGACCCCCCAGAATCCCCCGCGCGGCTGGCCAGGCCGGGTTTCTGCTCGCCGCCGGTCACGAGAACCGCGAGGCCGGGCTCGTCGGCCGCCATCAGGCCGGCCACATCCGCGGTCTCCGGCGAGGCGAACAGCACGCGCGCACCGCAGTCGCGGACGATGTAGCGGGCTTCTTCCGCGGTCAGGTGCCAGTTGACGGGCGTCCAGTACGTGCCGCGGCGCTGCGCGCCCCACGCGATCTCGAAGTACTCCGGCTCGTTGGTCAGCAGCAGCGCGACATGGTCGCCGGTCTGCACGCCCAGGCTTGCCAGCAGCCGTGACACCTGCCGGCTGCGCCGGTCTAGCTCGGCGTAGGTCAGTACACGGTCGCCGTCGGCAGTGATCACCGCGGGCTTATCGGGTGCCGCCGCCGCGATCTTTGACAGGTGCACGGGTCGTCAGAGCAGCTCGAGGATGGTGGCGTTGGCCTGGCCGCCGCCCTCGCACATGGTCTGCAGCCCGAACCGGGTGCCGGTCGCCCGCATGCGGTGGACGAGCGTGGTCATGATCCGGGCGCCGCTGCCGCCGA
>JASHSZ010000299.1 GCA_030040815.1 Streptosporangiaceae bacterium | reverse complement strand
GGCCGGCCGTTTCCGCTGGCCCGGCCGACCGTTTCCGCTGGCCCGGCCTGGGTCGGGCTAACCGGCGGCGATGACAGACGGGTCGCGTCGACGCGATTTATTGAGTTGCGGCCCGCGCGACCGAAAGGTGACGCTCGGCCCGTGACCAAGACGTTTATTCCGGGCCTGGAACTGGCCCGGTCGTTCTACGCCGAGGTCGTTCAACCGCTGCTCGATACGCACGTCCCCGGCCTGGTGCACACCGCCGCCCTCATCGGGCCGGGCTCGGAGGTACTCGGCTTCGACACGCCGCGGTCGACCGACCACGACTGGGGGCCGCGGCTGCAGCTCTTCCTGCCCGACGAGGCCGCCGCTGGCGCTGCCGCGCAGGTCGGCGAGCTGCTCGCGGCACGACTACCCGCTGAGTTCCGCGGCTACCCCACGGTGTTCGCGCAATCCGGCGCTCGTCCCGGCCGACGGCCCACGCACCATGTCCTTGTCGCGGGGATGCGCAGCTGGCTGACCGGATGGCTGGGCTTTGACCCCGGCGCGCCGATCGGGCTGGCGGACTGGCTCGGAGCGCCGACTCAGAAGCTGGCCGAGGTCACCGGCGGCGCGGTCTTTCACGACGGCCTCGCCGGCCCGGGCGCTGGGCTCGGTGCGGTCCGGGCGCGGCTGAGCTGGTACCCGCACGACATCTGGCTGTACGTCATGGCCTGCCAGTGGCAGCGGATCGGCCAGGAAGAGCCGTTCCCCGGCCGGTGCGCCGAGGTCGGCGACGAACTAGGCTCGATCGTGGTCACGGCCCGACTCGCCCGCGACCTGATGCGGCTGGCCCTGCTCCTGCAGCGGCGCTACCCGCCGTACAGCAAGTGGCTGGGCACCGCCCTCGGCAGGACGCCGGCCGGCCGCGAACTGCAGCCGCTGCTGTCCGCCGCGGTGTCCGCGACCGCCTGGCAGGACCGCGAGCACTACCTGTCCGCGGCTCACGAGTCGGTCGCGCGGCTGCACAACGCGGTCGCCGTCACTGCCCCGCTGGACCCGGCAGTGCGGCCGACGTTCTACGACCGCCCATACCGGGTACCGGACGCGGGCCGGTTCGTCTGCGCGCTGCGTGACCAGATCCGTGCCGGGGCCGTGCGGTCGCTGCCGCTGACTGGTGCGGTCGATCAGTTCATCGACAGCACCGACGCGCTCGGCGACCGGGACCTGCGCCAGGCCGCGACGGTAACCCAGCTAGCCGGGATCAGCGGAACAGATCCCCCGCCAGCCTGGGCGTGAGCGCCCGGCCGAGCCAGTATCCGGTCATCGCCTGAACCACGGCGATCAGCACAGTCAGGACCACTCCCGCGGCGGCGCCGCCAGGCAGTCCCGTGAGCGCGGCGATCACCCGTGCGACCCCGCCGAACGGCAGGCCGCGCAGCACGCCGATCCACAACGGCGCGGCCCAGCCGAACGCCGCCATGACTGCGACGGCAGGTACCGCGACTCGCCACGGCCAGCCGCCGATCCGGTTGGCGAATCCCGCGCCGACACCGACCACAAACGGCACGAACCACCAGCCCACCACGGTCGTCGCGGCGATCACCACGACCCCGGCCAGCAGCGCGAGCAGCCAGGTCGAGGTCGACCACCGATACCAGCGATGGCGGGCGAACCGCGGCCGCAACGGCCTCGGCGGACGTGACTGGCGGACGCCCTGCGCGCGCAATTGGCCGAGCCGATACGCGCCCCGCTTGCCCAGGCGCCGGAACTCAGCGGTCACGGCTGCAGCTCCCAGGCGATCGGCGCGCCGGCACCACCGGCCCACGACATCGGCAGGTAGTCGCCGGCCCACCAGCCAGCTGTCTGGTCGTCGTACCACGGCGAGGCTGGATTCTCGCTCTGCCCGCCTGGGTAGCTGACCTCCGCGATCGCCTGGCCGGCCGTCGGCCACCCGGCTATCACCCGCGCGCTGGGCCCGAGCTGCGAGTTGAGCCAGCCCACGGCGGCGTTCACCGTCGAGTCGTCGCCACCGGCCGGTGCGGGGCCCCAGCCAAGCGCGGTCGCGCCGGTCAGCGACGGAGACTGCGCGGTGTGCAGCTTGCCAAACTGCCACCCTGCAGGGTTACCGCCCATCCATGCCGCCAGCAGATTCACCGCCTGCCCGAACGCCGCCCGCATGTCCACCGCCGCGGGGCTAACCGCTGCGGCAGCAGCCGGCCGCGGCGACCGCGCGAACCGCCCGGCAGCCGCCAGGCTCGGCCGCGGCGGCGAGAACGCGGCGTTCTGCTGATCGCCGACCGTCCACGCGGCGAGGTCGGCGTCCAGGCTGGGCTGGCTCGCGCCCACCGACAGGCCGTAGGGGTCGAGGCTCACCGGCACCCTGGCCGCGCTCCACCACGGCTGGAACACCGTCGTCAGGTAGCTGGACCAGAACAGCCACCAGATCGACGCGCCGGATGATGAGGCCGTCATCTGTCCGTCCCACGAGGCCAGCGCCCCCGCGGCCATGCGCTGCTCGGAGGTGAGCCGCGCGCCCCGCAGCGCCGCGAGCAGCTTCGGCAGCACGACGGCCGCGATCGGATCAGCGGCGTCGTCCTCCAGCGCCGCGAAGCTCGCGGGGCTCATGGCCGAGTGACCAGACAGGTATCCGGGCACCGCATTGCCTATGGCGCCTGCGCCGCCGGCTACCACCACGTCCGAGGCTGGGTCATACACCGCCGACCCGGTCGCCGCGGGGACCAGACCGGACACGTCGTCCGCTCCGGTGCCAGGCAGCGGCAGCCAGGCCTGGCCCTGGCCCAGGCTCAGCCGCGGATCCTGGCCCGCAGTCACCGATCCGATGTTCCCGTGGTCGTCGGCGTAGACGAAGCTCAGGTCCGGCGACTGCCAGCCAGCCAGCGCGCTCGCGAACTCACTGAAGCTGCTGGCCTTGGCGACGCCGAGCATTGCGGCGATGTCCGGCGAGCCGAGCGCGCCGGTCCAGTAGACAGACATGGTCTGACCCGCCGTTGTCAGCACCGGACCCTGCGGGGCCAGCCACACGGAGAACTGGCGCGTCGGCCCGCCCCGTACCGGGATGGCGTAGCGGAGCACGCGCGGCCGCCGCCACTCGCCGCGCCAGAGGTAGTCTCGCCCGCGCTGGCGGGTCTGCTCGTCGTAGTACAGCGTGTCCTCGCCCGCCTGCGGGGCGAACGACCACGCGATGCTCGCGTTGTGGCCGATCAGTATGGCTGGCAGGCCGGGCACGGTGAGACCGGACACCGCGAGGCCAGGCGCGGTCAGCGCGACCTGATACCAGGCTGACGGCATGGTCTGCGGCAGGTCTGGATCACCGGCCAGCAGCGCGCCACCGCCAGCGACCTTGGCGCTGTTGACCGCCCACGCCGTGCTGGCCGTGGCGCTGGCGATCTCGGCCGCTGGGGCAATGCCGAGAGCTCCGGACTCCGCGCGGGCCTCCGCCAGGATCGCGGCGGCCGCTGAGGCACTGCCAGCCGGAAGCGCCGTGATCGAGTCGGCCGGCTCGGCGTCGGCCGCCTCGGGCGCGAACCACAGCAGCGTCCGCCGCGCCCCCAGCGACTGCTCGAGCGCCAGGTAGTCCAGTGGCGTCGTGCTGAAGCCGAGTTCCTGGGTCAGCTCGCCCTGCACGGCCAGGCTGTCCACCGGCGTCCAGTCAGGCGGATAGACGTGCGCCAGCGAGAACGCAACGGGCCACTGCCCGGTGGCCCGGGCCCGGGCCAGGTAGTCGTTCACCCCTGCCGCGTAGGCCAGCAGCGCTTGCGCCGCCGGACTGCCCGTCGGCATCGCGGCCCACTCCTGCTGGGCCGTTCGCAGCAGCCCGAGCCGCAGCTCGAACTCGTCCGAAGGCACTCCGGACCGGCCGATCAGCTGCGCGAGCCGCCCCTCGGCTACTCTGCGCTCGAGATCCATCTGCGCGAGCCGGAACTCTGCCTGCACGTAGCCGAGCGCGGTATAGGCGTCGTCGTCGGTCTGCGCGGTGATCGAGGCCAGCCCCTGGACGGTGAACGACACCTGCACCGGTTCGGCCAGCCCGGCCACCGTCAGCGTCTGCGAGTCCGGCAGCCGGGCGCCGGCCGCTGACGTCCAGGCGCCGCGGCCGGGGACCAGCGCTCGGCCGAGCGCGGGGAACCTGCCCAGACCGGCGCCGAGGACGGTGAGCAGGCAAGCAGACACCGCCAGCGCGGCTACCCCGTTCCCGACATAGATCAGCTGACGCAGGCGCCGCGAATCGGCGCTCATCCGGTCATCCCCTGCCCCCGCATCCCCGTGCTGCCTCGGGGGAGCCCCCCGCAACCTCCCACGGCGGGTGACCTTCGGCCCTCACGGAATGCTAGGACACCCGGCTCATCAGCCTCCGGACTGGTGTAGCAGGTCCAGGAACTTGGCCACGACCGGCCCGTCCGTCGGGCCGCCTTCGCCGCCGTCGACGGTCACCATCGCGAACGCAATATCGGTTCCCGGCAGCACGTCGTTGTTGAAGCCGACGAGCCAGGCGTCCTGAGGCAGCGGGGTCCCGGAGCCGTACTGCGCCGTGCCGGTCTTGGCGTACGTGCCGGCCGGCAGGCCGGTACCCGACGCCGTGCCGGTGGCGACGACCTGCGACATCAGCGTGTGCAGGTCGGCTACTACCGCGGCCGGCAGCGCCGTTGGCGGCACGCGGTCGTCGGGCGCGCCGGCCACGAGCCGGGGAGCGCGCACCTGCCCGCTGTCGATCGCGGCCGCGACCATCGCCATGTCCAGCGGCGAGACCAGCACCTGGCCCTGCCCGATCGCGGTGGCGGCCAGATCGGCCTCGTTCGACGGCGCCGGCACCGAGCCGCCGAATGCGGCGAGCCCGAGATGCGGCGTGGTGCCGAGCCGGTACAGCGCCGCCGTCTGGGTGAAGTCGGCGGGCGTCAGGTGCGCGGTCGCGAGCCCGATGAACGCGGTGTTGCACGACTCGGCGAACGCGGACAGCAGGTCGCTGATGGGCGCGGTGCCCTCGGCGTTGTGGAACACCTCGCCATCCACGGTGAGCTGCGGCGGGCAGCTCGCCGGCGAGGACGGGGTCAGGCCGCTGTTAATCAGCGCGGTCGTGGTGAGCAGCTTGAACGACGAGCCGGGCGGGTACGCGCCGTCCAGCGCCAGGTCGAACCCGCCGGAGGTGTTGCTGACCACGGCGAGCAGCTGGCCGGTGGCAGCGTTGACAGCGACCAGCGCGCTGTCCTTCTGCACCGCAGCCAGCGCCTGCTCGGCGGCCTGCTGCACCGGCGGGTCGATGCTCGTCTGCACCGGGGTGCCCGCGCGGGGACGGATGGTCGCGACGGTGCTCACGGCTGCTCCGCTGGCGTCAACGGCCGTGATCGTCGCACCGGGCTGGCCAGCGAGTTGCTTCTCGTAGACGTACTCGAGGCCGGTCTGGCCCACCGTGCTGCTCGCGTCGTACGGCGCGCCGAGGGTCTGCAGCTCCTCCGCGGTGATCGGCCCGACGCTGCCCACCAGCAGGCCAAGCCCCGGCGATGTCGGCTCGCGCTGGCCGATGGTCTGGAACACCGTGCCGGGCACCGGATAGATGGCCGGCTCGAGCTGCTGGTAGCGCGCCATCGGCACGGTGAACACCGGCTCGAACCAGGTCGGGTGCACCCTCGCGCCAGCCAGCGCGGTCGTCACGGCCTGCTGTGGTGCACCGGCTGCGAGCAGCGCGGCCTGCACCACGGACTGGCTCTGGATCAGCTGGCCTTCGACACCGATGATCACCATCGGCGCCTGCATGGTCAGCGGCGAGCCGCCAGCGCCGAGGATCTGCGCCCGGGCAGGCCAGTTCTCCTGGAGTGCCAGCTGATCTCCTGGTCGGAGCGCCGGCGCGATGGTGGCCGGCGACCACGCGACCCGCCAGCCCTGCGCGGTGTCGGTCAGCCTCAGCTCCGATCGGACCGTGGCGGTGCCGATCCCGGCGATCTTCAGGTGCTGGGTGACCGGCTGGTGCGCGCTGGTCCCGTTCTGCGTCAGCTGGCCGCCGAGGTAGCTGGCCTTGGTCACGGTGAGGTCGCTGAGTACTGCGGCGTTGACGGCGGTGAAGTCGGCGGGCGGCCGGGTCACGAGCGCCCGCATGCCCGACCAGTCGTGCCTCGCCCAGTCGGCCAGGTAGCTGTTCGCGACGTCCTGCGGGGACGGCGTGCCGGAGCAGGCCGTTACCAGCGCCCCGGTGCACAGCAGCGGGCCCGTCAGCGCCAGCGCCGCGCGAACGTGCCGCCTCACCGGCGAGCGGCCAGGACGCTGCGATGCGATGACCATCATGACGATGACCCTACGAGCATCGGGGCAATATCCCCCGGATCACGGCCGAGCACGCCTAGTGGCGTCGCGACGCCTCGAAGATCACCAGATGGGCGGGTGCTTGTCCGTCCACGGCCGGGCGGCCTCGAGCTGAGCAGACAGCGAGATCAGCGTGCCCTCCGCGCCGAGCTGGCCGGCCAGCATGACGCCGATCGGCAGCCCGCCCTCGGTCCAGTACAGCGGTACGCTCACGGCGGGCTGGCCCGAAAGGTTGTACAGCGCGGTCCACGGTGTGAACTGGGTCTGCCGGGTGAAGTTCTCGGCCGGCTCCACCTCGTCGAACCAGCCGACCGGACGTGGCGGCAGCGCCACCGTGGGCGACAGGATCGCGTCGTAGCCGGCGAGCCCCTGCAGGGCCACCCGGACGCTGCCCTGCAAGACGGCCTGATGGAAGAACAGCTCCGCGGCCGACAGCTCAAGGCCCTTGGCCCGCAGGTACCGGGTCAGTGGCAGCAGTTCCCCCTCCTGGTCCGTGTTAATCGGCGCCAGGGTGGCCATCGCGTACCACAGCGCGAGGAAGGAGGGCACGGCATCGGCAGGGAACGGCGGGTCGTAGTCCTCCACCTCGTGGCCAAGCTCGGCGAGCAGGGTGCTCGCGTCGTCGTAGGCGGCGACGCAGTCTGGATGCACCTCCGCCCCCTCGACCAGGGTCCGCAGCGATCGCGCGATGCGCAGTCGGCCAGGCTCGCGCGCCGCGTAGCCAAGGAAGGTCTCGCCTGGCGGCAGCGGGGGCAGCGTGTACATGTCGCCGGGATGGTTGCCGGTCATCGCGTCCAGCAGCAACGCCGCGTCGGCCACGGTTCTCGCGATCGGGCCGTCGGTGCCCAGCCCTACTAGGTCCGGCATCAGTGGACCCTGGGAGATCCGGCCGCGGGTCGGCTTGATCCCGAACAGGCCGCACACGCTGGCCGGGATCCGGATGGACCCGCCGCCGTCGCTGCCCTGTGCCGCCGGGGCGAGGCCGGACGACACGGCCGCCGCCGCGCCGCCGCTCGACCCGCCGGCCGACCGGGTCAGG
>JASHSZ010000298.1 GCA_030040815.1 Streptosporangiaceae bacterium | reverse complement strand
CGCCAGAAGCCGACCGCGTTCGGTGTGGATGTCGCGACGCCGAACCGCAGGCGGTTGGCCAGCGGCCGGACAAGAGCTGTGACCCCGACTGCATGCAGCCACATCTCGCCTGCTGGGATCACCCGCAACTCGCGGAAGTCCTGGTGCGGCTCGAACTCCGGGCTCGAGCCGAGCAGCGCCGTGTAGAACTCCCTGGCGCGGGCGAGGTCACCGACCTGCACCTGCAGTGTCATGCCGTACGGACGGCTCGTCATGGCCGGAGCCTACGCCGACGGCGCTCACCACCGGCCTACCGACCGAGGGACGCCTTCGACCTCACAGGTTTGGCCAGCCGACGGTGCCGGCACGACCTCCGGCGCATCGGCCGGCGTACGCAGGCGTGCTTCGGCGGTTAGCCCGAGGGCGAGCACGGCGGTGAGGGCGGGGACCAAGTAGACGGGCTCGACGATCGCGCCCATGAACACCAGGCCCATCGCAGCAAGGGCCGTTGCCAGCCTGATCGCCCTAGTTGAGCGGGTCATCTTCGTGGACGGCAGCACCACGCTCGCTAGCAGGCAAACGCTAACCCCGCCGTAGAGAGCCGCCCTTGGGCCCGCCCCGATCGTGCTTGCTCCGTCGGCGGCCAGGATGGCGATGTGCAGGCCCGCGCTGCCCGCGGCGATGCCCGCTACCAGGGGCAAGTTCAGCGCAGTGAAACGGGCGATCGCCGCCGGGCTGTCAAGCGCGCTGCGGTCTGCGGCGGTGAGCCAACTCCACCAGAGAGCGGCCAGCGTGATCAGTGCCGCGGTGAGCACGACCGCCAGCGGTAGGCTCCATGGCCGCGCGGCCGCGGCGCTGATGAGCCGGGCCATCGACTCTCCCAGCACGATCAGCACGAAGATCTGGAACCGGTCGGCGAGATGCGCACTGTTCAGCGGCAGCCGACGGCGAGGCGTGAGCATGGCCAGCGAGCCGACAGCGTCGGCAATCAAGGCCAGGCCCCAGAATGCGTAACGCGCGGAGCCGCCGACCGCGAGCGAGGCCAGCCACAGCGCGCCCCCGGCGCCGAACCAGACCAGATAGCAGCTGTACAGGGGCCTGGTGGCAGGCAGGTGGCGCCTGGCCCGCGCGTACAGGACCAGTTGCAGGCCGCGCAGGCAGACAAAGGCGATGACGAACCCAGACGACTGGCCGCCGAGAGCCCTGGGAGCGCTGGCTGCGAGAGCGACGCACAGCAAGATCGCCGCCAGGATCGAGATCCGGTGTGCTGCGTCCTTTGTCTCGTGCCGGTCGGCGTAGAAGGTGAGCTGCACCCACAGCCACCAGATGGGCGTGAACAGAATGACGAAAACGGCCAAGGCGTGCAGGCTCGGATGCCGCTGGAACGCGCCAGCGAGCTGACCGACGGCTCCGGCGAAGGCAAGGTCGAAGAACAGCTCAAGCCAGCTCGCGCGCCGTTCGTCGCGATGGTGGCCGTCAGCTGTTCGCAGTGCCGGGTGGCCGAGATGCACCAAGTGCGGATGTCCGAGGTGAATCGCGGTACCGGGGTGTGCCCTGTGACGCCGGTCGGTGCAGCCTTCGGGTGCCGCATCCAGGGCAGCCGACGTGCCGCTGTGAACGTCGGTGACAGACACGAGAGACGGATCCTTCCTTAACGTGCCGCTGGCAATGGCGCCAGCGGCCAACCTGGCCGACCGCGCGTAACGGTGGCCGGGCCGCTAGTGAAGTGATACGCGGCAGCCCAGCTGTGGCGCTTCGCCCGTACGGGCCAACTTCATCCGGCGGCGAGGGATGGCCCGATCGGGCCAGTCAAATGAGACCGGCGCGCACGGCCCAGGCTGCTGCAGCCGCACGGGACGACAGGCTGAGCTTGCGGAGGATGTTCGCGAGGTGCCGATGCACGGTGTGCTCGCTCACGACGAGACGCTGGGCGATTGCCGGGTTGCTCAGTCCCTGCGCGACGAGCCTGAGCACGTCGAGCTCGCGAGGCGTGAGCACCGATGTGGCCTCACCTGACAGGCCAGCGGAGCGCGCCTGCCCGGCCACGGCTTCGGCCTCGAGCGATGCGAGCGCGCCAGCCAGGCCGAGGGCGCGGCCCGCGGCGTATTGGGCGTCGAAGAACTCGGCGCCCATGGCCGTGCGCAGCCGCTGTCGATCCAGATCGGCCAGCCTGCCTTCAAGCGGTTCGAGTGCGTGGCCGAGATCCGCCAGTGTCTGGTCGGCCGCACCGTGCAGCACGGCGGACCAGCCCGAGTCGGTCCCGCCATTGCCAGCCAGGGCCAGGCCGATCAGCGCGTAGGCCATGTGCGACTTCATCCCCATGCGCCGAGCCAGGTCAAGCGAGTCGGAGAACAACGCCTCGGCGGCGTCCGGCGAGCCGGCCAGATACTCCGCCAGGCCCAGGTTGAAGGTCAGGTAGACGGCGCTGTGGTGCGCGCTGAGCGCCCGGGAGATGTTAACCGCCTCGACGAGGTGGTGGCGTGCGGCGTCCAGGTCGCCCTCCAGCAGCTGGTGGTAGCCGAGGTTGCCAAGAATCGCCCCAACTTGTATCTGGTTACCCGCCCGGCGGAACAGCTGCAGCGCCTCGCCCGCGTCGCTGGCAGCTTCCGCATAGTCCCCCGCAGCGTTCATGGCGTACGCCCGGACCGAAAGCAAGCGGCCGATCAGGTTGGGATCCTGGCGGCGGCGGGCCACGCCTAGGCCCTCCTCGATGACCGGTAGAGCGACGCCGGGCTGCCCGCGACGTAGCAGGATGACAGCACGTGTCCGCAGCAGGTCAGCGACCAGATACTCGTCGTCGGCGGCGCGGGCAATCGTCAGCGCCTCCTCGTGGTAGCGCTCGGCGATCCCGTAGCCGCTCGTCTGCTGGAGGAGATTAGCGGCTGCAGCCAGTGCCCTGGCGCGCGGC
>JASHSZ010000297.1 GCA_030040815.1 Streptosporangiaceae bacterium | reverse complement strand
GCTCCGGGCAGCTGAAAAAGCGGGTGCTGCGGTTCCTGGAGCAGAAGGAGATCAAGGCGCTCTACCACCGCGTCGAGAAGGACTCCAAGAATTTCGGCCGGGTCTTTGTTCACTTCCGCTGGTAAGCGCTAGCCGCGCTGACCAGCCCGCTCTCACTCGAAGCGAGCGCCGGGCCGACCGTTCGTGTTCATTCCTGGCAAAGCTCGCGTTTCACCAGGCTCTTGTCGAGCGGCCAAGGCTACCGAGCGATGCCGCGCCTCTGCGCAGATCCGCCAGCAGCGACCAGGGATTGCGGGGCGCGGCATGGCGTCCGGCCGGCTGCTTCCATGGAATCGGGCCACCCGGCCGACGGGTTCGCCGCTCCGGCTCCGATGTCCGCACCACGTCGTCTTCCTCCGTCATCCACGCCACGCCCATGCCGGCCCCCCGAGTACACCACGCCCTGCCGCGCCCCCGCAGCAGAACACCCCCAGCCGCGATGGTGGCACTGTCCGCGACGCCGTGTCCATCATCGACACACGCGTTATTGCTGGTCGAGCATGACAATACGAATATGTAGCCGATATTTGCAGGCACCCGGCATTTGCCGTCATGGTCAGCGAAGCACCGCGCGCTTCGCAACCGGGGCAGAGTCGGCCTGCTGACTTTGTGTGCGGGATTATGCGTCTTTACCTGGCATGGCAGGATGTCGCCATGAAGTTCGTGCTGCACATCCTCGTCGTGGCGGGCGCGCTCGCCGTGGCACACCTCGCGATATCAGGTATCGAACTGCGCGGCGGCAGCGACTGGTCCAAGGCGGGCACGCTCATTGTCGTCGCACTCATCTTCGGTATCGTGAACGCGGTCATTAAGCCCATCGTCAAGACGGTGGGCTGCGCCCTGTACCTGCTGACGTTCGGCCTCATCGGCCTTGTCGTCAACGGACTGCTGCTGTGGCTCAGCAGTTACGTGGCGGGAAAGCTGTCGCTGCCGTTTCACATCACCGGCTTCTGGCCAGCCTTCTGGGGCGCCATCATCGTGGGCATCATCAGCTGGCTCATGGGCCTGATCCTCGACGGCCGCCGGAAGGCGGCGCGTGGGCGGAGCCAACGCGCCCACGCAGCGGCGCGTTAGCACCATCGGCCCGGTGCCCCCAACCCGGCGTCAGCAGCGCCTAGGGTCGGTGCTGGAGGTGGCTGGTGACGCAGGCGTGGCCCGTTGTCGACCTGTTCTCCGGCGCTGGCGGCATGAGCTGCGGATTCAGCCGGCACCCCGGTTTCGAGGTGATCGGCGCCGCCGACGCGCAGGTCGGGAAGCCGAGTGCGGCCGCCGGTTCACTGGGCTGTAACGCGACCTACACGGCCGGCATCGGGCTGACGCCGGTCGAGGCTGACCTCTCGCGTACCGAGCCTGCGGACGTCTGCGATGCCATGGGCCTGGCCGGGCGACGTCCGGCCATTCTCGTCGCAGGCCCGCCCTGCACCGGGTTCTCCCGCGCGATCGCCAGCAATCACGTGCGCGATGATCGGCGGAACGGGCTGGTTGGCCGGGTCGCCGACTATGCCGCGCTGCTGCACCCGGACATCGTGCTGGTCGAGAACGCACGGGAACTCGCCACCGGACGGTTCCGCGGGCACCTGCTGGGCCTGCTCGCGCGGCTGGACGAGCTCGGTTATAGCGCGATCACGGATACCCATTTCTTCACGGACTTCGGGCTGCCGCAGCGGCGTGAGCGCGCGATCGTCGTCGCCGCGCGACGGCCGCTGCGGCCACGCGGGCTGCGCGGACTCTGGCGCGGCTGGCGAATAGACACCAAGGCCTGCCACGTCCGGCGGGCGATCTGGGATCTGCCGCCGGTGCAGGCGGGGCGGCCCGACCCCGGCGATCCACTGCACGTCAGTCCCGCGTTCCGGGCCGAGGTGAATCTGCGGCGGCTGGCCGCGGTACCCCGCGATGGCGGCGGCTGGGCAGATCTCGTCGACCGGCCGGACAGCGCGGACTTGCTCACCGCAGCCATGATCCGTCGTGTCGAGCGCCGCGACTTCGGCAGTCACCCGGACATCTACGGCCGGATGTGGTGGGACCGACCTGCTCCCACCATCAAGCGCGAGTGCAGCCACGTCGGCAACGGGCGCTACGCCCATCCCGACCAAGATCGGCTCTGCACGGTCCGGGAGTTGTCGATCCTGCAGGGTTTCCCGCGCGACTACCAGTTCACCGGCACGCTGGCCAACATGTACCGCCACGTCGGCGACGCGGTGCCGCCGCTGATCAGCTACCAGCTGGCAGGACTGTGCGAGTGGATACTGAGCGGAGCCCGGCCGGATCCCGCGGACCTGGTGCTGCCTGGCTGCCACCTCAGCGTGGGAGATCTGGTGCGTGCCTGACCCGCCACTGTCCGGTTATGCTGGCAGGGTGCAACGGATTCACGGAACTTGCTGGTGGTGGCCGCGCTGAGCGGCCGCTAGTCCGTGCATTCAACCGACGGCGCGCCCGCTGGGCAGCGCCGTCGACGCGCATTCGGGCGTGGTCTGGCCTGCTGCGGGCTTTCACTCAGTATCCAGCCAGGAGGTAACACGCCATGTCCACCGCGACCCTGACTCCGTCCCAACTCGCCAGCCAGGACCGTAGCGACGGCCTCGAGGCGGCGATTCTCCGCGATCCGTCTGGCTTCCGCATGCTCAGCGGTGACCGGCCGACCGGAGCCTTGCACGTCGGCCACTACTTCGGCTCCTTGCAGAACCGGGTACGGCTGCAAGACGCCGGCGTCGAATTGTTCGTACTCATCGCCGACTACCAGGCCATGACCGACCGCGTGGTCCAGCCCGACCTGCCGGATATCGTGGCCGGGCTGATGGCTGATTACCTGGCCATTGGGATCGACCCGGACCGGGCCGTCATCTTCGCCCACAGCCAGGTCGCGTCGCTCAATCAGCTGCTGCTGCCATTCCTGAGCCTGGTCAGCGTTGCCGAGATCGCCCGCAACCCGACCGTGAAGGAGGAAGTCGCGGCGGCCGGGCTCGCGACGGTGTCGGGGCTGATGTTCACCTACCCGGTCCACCAGGCGGCCGACATCCTGTTCTGCCACGCCAACCTGGTGCCGGTGGGCATGGATCAGCTGCCGCACCTGGAGATCACCAGGACCATCGCTCGCCGGTTTAACGAGCGCTACAGCCCAGGCGCGCCGTACTTCCCTGAGCCAGCTGGGCTGCTCAGCAGCGCTCCGATGCTGCTCGGCCTCGACGGCCAGAAGATGAGCAAGAGCCGGCACAACACGATCCCGCTGCGGGCCACCGCCGAGGAGACGGCGCGGCTGCTCAGCAAGGCGAAGACGGACTCGGAGCGGTCCATCTCCTACGATCCGGGCCGGCGGCCCGAGGTGGCCAGTCTGCTCCTGCTCACGGCGCTCTGCCTGGGCACGACGCCGGAGGCCGTCGTCGCGCAGGTCGGCGACGGCGGGGCGGTGCGGCTCAAGGCGGTGGCGATCGAGGCGGTCAACGAGCGGTTCGCCCTGGTCAGGGCGCGCCGCGCGGAGCTAGCGGCCGACCCCGGCTACCTGCGCGCTGTGCTGGCCGCGGGGAACGAGCGAGCGACCGCGGTTGCCGACGGCACGGTGCGCACGGTTCGCTCGCTCATGCATCAGGGGTACTAGCCAGCTCGCGGCTGAGGCACACCCCGGCGACAAGCCGTCGGGCCGCTGCGACAGTGCAGCGGCCCGACGGCCTCGTGATGCTGACTGGTTAGGAGGTCGCGGCGCCCTGGAGCTTGGCGAGCTCGGCCTGCACCAACGCCTCGTGCTCATCCTCGTCCTTCTTCGCCGCACGCGGGCTCCACCGGCCTCGCAGCAGCGGAACCGACAGCAGGAAGAAGATGATGCCGCCGAAGCAGACCCAGTACCAGTGTCGCCACTGGGCGGGTGACTCGGCCGCCGCCGTCGCCACGTCTGCACCGTGCGCCGCCATGTAGGCCAGGACCGGCGCTGGCACCTTACCGAGGGCGGTCAGCTCGGCCGAGTTGGCCGAAACCGCCGCATCCGCCGCAGCCGGCACCTTGGCTAGCGCGGTCAGCTGAGCCGAGTACGGCTGCAGGCCGGCGATCGCCGCCCCGTTCGCGCTGATAGTGGTCAGGATCGACACGTTACCGCCAGCGGCGGACAGCAGCTCCGCCAGCAGCGAAGACGGGATATCTGCCGGGTTCGAGTACGTAGCAGCCTGTGCGAACGCGGTGGGGTTCTTGGCGATGGCCGCCAGCTCAGGCGCGAACTTCGTGGCGGTCGCGACGACCGTCGGGTGCGTCGC
>JASHSZ010000296.1 GCA_030040815.1 Streptosporangiaceae bacterium | reverse complement strand
GCGTCGTGCACCTGGTAGCGCTGCGCGACGAAATTCCACGACGACCGGTAGCCGAGCTCGCGCTCCGTGTCGCGCAGCAGCCCCATCGTCCGGTAGCCGACCTCGGTCTCCACATCGTGGGTGAGGACCAGGGCCCACGACCGGCCGGCCGGCCACAACTCGAGGAACGGGACCGGGCCGTCGGCGATCTCAGTGACGGTCGCGAACAGCCACCGGTAGAGGCCGTGCAGGCTGTCTTCGACTGGCCACGCCGGGAAGGACCCGCGCTCCTGCACGCGGGTAAAGGCCTGGCGGAGCCTGACTTGCACCGCGCGGGGCAGCGCGGGCCTCGCAAGGTAATAGCAGCGCCGCAGCGCTGCGGGTCCGGCCGCGGCCAGGGACGACCGGCCGACGGTCCGGTAACCCTCCGACCAGAACTGCAGCATCACCTCACCAGGGTCAAATGGCAGGAAGACGCTGCCGTCGCAATCCCGCCAGATGGCGGCGACGCAATTGCCGCCGGCGTCGCAGATGGGTTCCGCAGGCCGCCAGCCAGAGCCGAGGTCCCGCGCCTGCTGCGGGATTTCCGCCACGACGTGGCCGAAGAAGGTGCAACCCGCCAGCTGGTAACGGCCCAATCGCGGGGCCGCCGTCCCAACGGGCGGATGCCCGCCTGGGCTTAGCCAGAGCAGGGAGCGACGAGCGCAGCCGGGCTGTTGCTCCGGCCGCAGCCAGTGCACCGCAGCGGAGCCGGGAGGGTGCGCAGCGTCTTCCGCCGACAGGACCGTGTAAGGGACGCGGAAGTAATCGAACAGGGCGAACGGGCTGGAAGCTTCGAACACCAGATCCTCCGGGCGGACGTCGGGTCAGAGCCCGCGCTTGACCGCGAGGTACGGCAACAGCGCGAGCTCGAAGAGCGCTGGCAGCGGGTCGCGCAGACAAAACACGGCCTCGGTGTCCACGCCGCGCAGCGAGCGCAGGTAATCGCGGGCGGACAGGTTTCCGGCCCGGATGTCGCGCACCGCGTTGGGCACGTCGGTGGCCAGACGAACCCAGCGGATCCCGGGCTTGGCATGCGCCTCGTGCACGTCCGCGCCGGTCTGATCACGAAACAGCAGGTACGGAAAATCAACGCCCGCCGATGGCCCGAGCGTGTGGTACCCCCAGGTCCGAGCATTCACGTCCAGCAGCTTGAAGGCACCGTCACGCGGATCGCGCTTGTACTCAAGTTCGACGAGCCCGTAGTACCCGATCGCGCTGAGGAACCTCGCCGACGGCTCGGCTAGCTCGGGCAGGTAGACGGTCTCGACGTACGTGCTGGCCCGGCCGAAGTCCGACGGGTGCTGCCGACGCCGGCGCACTGTCATGCTCGCCACGGCCCGGCCACGACGGAACAACGCGCAGTACGCGTACTGTTCCTCCCCGCCGCCAGGGATCATCTCCTGGACAATGACCTCACCTTCGTTGACGATTTGGGCGGCCCGGCGGAACCTCCTGGCGAGCTCGGCGTCGCCGTCGGCGCGCCACGCCTTTGCTCGGCTGGCGTAGAAGAAGTGCTCTTTGATCGCGGGCTTGACGACGACGGGGGCGCTGGCATCGATTGCGGCCAGGTCAGCCTCGGCGCGGGGAAACCACGTCCGCGGTATCGGGATGCCCAGGTCGTTCGCGAGCCGGTAGGTCTCGCGCTTGTCCCAGGCCTGCCGCACGGAGGCCAGATCCGGGGTCGGAACCCTGAAATCGCGCCCGAGCTCCTCGCGATGGGCGGCGATGGCTGCGACGGTCTCGTCCCTGGTCGGAAACAGTACCCACCCGGAGAGCCCGAATCGCTTGCGCGCGGTGGCCAGCGCGTCGAGCGTCGACGCCTCGCTGCGCAGATCCGGGACGCGCACCACGCTCCTGACATAGCGCGAGACCCGGGCTATCGAGGTTTCGTCGTCTATCACGCACACCGGGATGCCGCGTCGGCCGAGACTTCGTGCAATGCCAAGGCCTTGATAGTCCCCGCCTATGACGATCCCGCCCGCCGTCCCGGCATTGCGGGTAGCTCGGCGCTCTGAGAGCGTCCGGTAACCGGCGGTGGGGGACATTAACGGCTGGCAATCTTCATTATGGTCAAATCCTTCTGACCGCCCGATCTCAAACGTCCTGGCCAGCATTTTTGCTCTTTGACAATCCGGTTCAGGCTAGCTTGCAGGGCGACTTTGCGACCACCCTCAATCAGCGCGGATTACTACGCCACCTAGGGGGTGCGCGGCCGTCGGCCACCGGGCTAGCTTCGTGGGAGAAATCGGAGGCGGAGCCGATCGCCGACAGGAAGCTATCTGGCGGAGGAGCTGACGTGCGCATCGCGATGATCGGCTACACCGTTTACGAGCTTGACGCTCGAGTCAAACGCGCCGCGGATGCGCTCGTCGACAGCGGCCATCGCGTCGATCTTTTTGTTACCGACCACTCAGACTCAAGAGCGGGCAACAATGCGCTGCTGACCATTCACCGGCTACGCATGAAGAAACGGCGATCGGCCGCGCTACGGTACGCATACGAATACGGCTTCTTCTGCGCTTGGGCCTTCGCTCTGATCAGCGTCCTGCACGTCCGGCGCAGGTACGACGTCGTGTACGTCCACAACATGCCGAACTTCCTGGTGTTCGCCGGATGCGTGCCGAAACTCAGCGGCGCCAGCATCGTCCTGGACATCCATGATCCCGCGCCCGAGCTGCTGGCTTCCGTCCGCGGCCGTGACCTGCCCCGCTGGCTCCATTCCCTCGCCACCGCCGAGGAACGGATCAGCATGTCGTTCTCTGACGCGCTGATCACCGTGAACGAGTCGATGCGACGGCGGATCGCCGCGATGTCAGGGCGCGCGGTGACGGTCGTGATGAACCTGCCCGACCCGGCTCTCTTCGGCGCCCAGGAGGAGCCACGGCGGCGGGAGGACACGGACTTCCTTGTCTACAGCGGCGCGATTGCCTACCGCAACGGCCTCGATCTGGTCATAGAGGCGCTCAGGCTGCTCGAGGACGAATTCCCCGTCCTGCGGTTTCGCATCATCGGCGATGGGCCCGCCCGGGAGTCACTTGTCCGGATGGCCGAGGACCTGGGGGTCGCGGACCGCGTTGACTTCCTAGGAGTCGTTCCCAACCACGAGATCCCCGGCCTGGTGCGCGGGGCCGCCGCCGGTGTCTCGGCGCAGCGAGAAGACACCTTCGGCTCGCTGGTGTTCTCGATGAAGGTCGCCGAGTACGCCTCACTGGGCCTGCCCGTCATCTGCTCGGGGATCGCCACGATGCGGCATTACTTCGATGACGACGAACTGATGTTCTTTGAGCCAGCCAACGCGCGCGATCTCTCGCGAGCCGTCCGCGACCTGCTGACCAGCCCGGCGGCAGCCGAGGAACGCGCGGCTCGGAGCCAACTAAAGCTGCGCAAGCTCGACTGGCCGGCTCAGAAAGAGACGCTTGTCGCCACCGTCGAAGCGCTGGCCGGGGACAGCAGGCCATGTGCGCGCGGCGAGTCAGCGATGGCACGGACACCCTAGGCAGCAGGCGATCTGCCGGTGACGGATTGCGGAGCAACAAGATAAGGAAACAATGAGCCAATACGATTCAGGCGCTGCCAGCGGCTCGGCAGCGGCTGGCATGCTTTCCAGGATCCGGCCGGAAACGTCCGCCGAGGCCCCGGTGCTCGTCGTCGGCCTCGGCGAGGTGGGCGACCCGCTGCTGGACGTCCTCCGCGGACCGCATCGGGCCGAGGGCCGGGATATCGAAGACCGGGACTTCCATGGCGTACAGGTGCTGCATCTGTGTTTCCCGTTCGGCCCAGGTTTCGTTTCCGCTGCCTCCGATTACGTCTCCCGCTACCGACCCGACGTCGCGGTGGTCAACAGCACCGTGGTGCCCGGCACGACCAGGTCGATCGAGGAGCTGACCGGCGTGCCCGCCGTCTACAGCCCGGTGCGCGGCAAGCACACGCGCATGACACAGGAGCTACGGCACTACCGGAAGTTCGTGGCGGGCTCCTCAGCCGAGGCGGTTTCCCTGGTGGAGGGCCACTTCCGCGCCGCGGGCGTGATCACGCAGCGGATGTCGTCGGCCGAGACTCTTGAGCTTGCCAAGCTTCTGGAAACCACCTACTTCGGCGTCCTGATCGCGTGGGCGCAGGAGATGGACCGCTTCGCCGGCTCGGTGGCAGCGGACTACTGGGAGACGCTCGAGTTCTTCGAGGAGATCGATTTCTTGCCGCACGTCGGCTTCGAGCCGGGCTTCATCGGCGGCCACTGCATCATGCCCAACCTCGACCTGCTGGAACAGGTGCGGCCGTCCCCGTTCATTGAGGCGATGCGTGGGTCCAATGATCAGCGGGCGCGCGAATGGCAGGAGCTCGGCCGCTCAACGCAGGACCGTTTGTCGCCGCGGGCCCGCCAGCCGAGCGGATGAGAGCCCGCAGAGTCAGTGTGCGCTTCCGACCCCACTCCGCTGGGCGCAGCAATGACGGCCGATCAGGTTTCTGACCGGTCCGCGGTGGCGCGAGCCCGCCGCGCGGTCCGTCGCAGCCGCCGGACAACAGTGGCTGCGGGGCTCATCATCGTTGTCGCCCTGCTGTGCGCCGCGACGGGCGTTCTATTCGTATGGCCACCGGGCGAGGGCATGCCGGCTCGGGTAGACGCCATCGTCGTGCTGGGCGGTCAGGGGAACCGACTGGGCAAGGGCCTGCAGCTGGCACATGAGGACCGCGCTCGCGTTCTGGTCATATCCCGGGGTCTGCCGCATCCGGTTCCCGGCGGCGTGTGCAGGCCGCGCAGCCGGACCTTCACGGTGATCTGCTTCTCGCCTCGCCCGCGCACAACCCAGGGCGAGGCCGAGTTTGTCAGCCGTCTCGCGACACAGCATCACTGGCGGTCTGTTGTGCTGGTGGTCACGCCGGACCAGGTCATCCGCGCGCGCATCAGGTTCGAGCGCTGTTACGCCGGCCGGATCTACGTGGTCACCACCCCCTTGCCGCTGCTCGAATGGCCGTATCAGATCGCCTACCAGTGGGCATCGATGTTCAAGGAAGAGGTACTGCAGCGAAGCTGCTGACCAGCCTTCGCGTGGCCGCATGCCTAGCGGCCGGCCTGTCCTGGCTGGCCCCAGGGCACCTCGCCGCCGCGGCCCAGGCGGTACAGCGCGCCGCTGCGATGGCCCCGGTCCTGGCGGTGCACGGCAAGCACCTCGTCGACAAGCAGGGTGCGATCGTCAGACTGACCGGGGTCAACCGTTCCGGCGCCGAGTACGCCTGCGCCGAGGGCTGGGGCATCTGGGACGGCCCCACCGACACCGACGCGGCGATAGAAGCGATGGTGTCCTGGCACATCAACGCCGTCCGCATCCCGCTCAACGAGGACTGCTGGCTGGGCATCAACCACCTCAAGCCCGCCTACTCCGGGGCCCGCTACCGTGCCGCGATCGCCGACTATGTGGACCGCCTCGAGCGGTTCGGCATCACGCCGATCTTGAACCTGCACTTCTCCGCGCCAGGGAGCAAGGTTCCCGATACCCAGGCGCCCATGCCGGACAGCGACCATTCGCCGGCCTTCTGGCGCAGCGTGGCCGAGTTCTTCAAGAGCGATCACGACTTGATCTTCGACCTTTTCAACGAGCCGTATCCCGACTGGAACCGGGACACCGCGGCCGCGTGGTCGTGTGTCCTGCACGGCGGGTCCTGCCCTGGCGTGCCCTTCCAGGCGGCGGGGATGCAGCAGCTCGTCGACGCGGTCCGGGCGACCGGGGCGACCCAGCCGCTCATGATCGCTGGACCGCAGTACGCGGGCGACCTCGACCGCTGGCTGCAGTACGAGCCACATGACCCGCTGCACCAGCTGATCGCATCCATTCACATCTACGAGCCGGACTGGGCACCGTGTGCGGCACGAGCCTGCTGGGTGTCGCAGGTCGCCCGGGTGGCCGCCGAGGTGCCGGTCGTGGAGGGCGAGATTGGCTCCACGAACTGCACCGCCGGGTCAATCCTGCCGCTGTTGAACTGGTCAGATGCTCACGGCGTGAGCTACCTCGCCTGGGCGTGGAACGTGGCAAGCTGCAGCGGCGAGCCGTCGCTGATCACCAGCTACCGCGGCACCCCCACCCGGACCTATGGGCAGGGCTACCGTAATCACCTGGCCGCCCTGCCCCGGTCCCGCTGACGCGGACGTCATCCGCTAGAGCCGCAGTCGTCCATAACCTGGCAGACGTCCTCCACCACCACTCCTGCAGGCGCTCCGCCTGGCTGGCCCGCGTCGGCCAGCCAGGCGAGGAACTGGCCGAACACCGTGTCCTGGATAGACCCGTAGTAGGCCATGCAGGTGGCGTAGTCGGAGGCATTCGCGTCGCAGACATCGTGGAAAGTGATCGGAAGCCAGCCGCCGCCATTCGCCGAGGCAGCGTCCACGAAGCTCTCCAGGTCGGCGAGATTCTCGTCGGCTGACCCGTCCACCGCGATCGTGGGTAGCGCCATAGGGTTCGCGGGCGGAATGGTTGATATGTATGGGGCAGTGGGCACGGTATTCGAATTAGAGATGCCGCCGCCTTGCCGTGCGGTGAGCCATCCGCATTCCGACGCGACGCTCTCCACGGTCGAGTTGTAATCCCCGTAGGGGTAGGCCATCGAAACCGGGTCCGGGATGCCGTTGTTAATCTCGTCTTGACGGGAGCCGCACAGCTCCGCCTGCATCTCCGCCACGGTCAGCGTCGTCAGGTTCGGGTGGTCAATGGTCTGGCCGCCGACATCGTTACCCTCGGCCTCCAGTTGATCCAGCTGTGACCACGACATGCAGCACGCGTAGCCGTTATCGCTATCGGAGGTGATCACGTAGTAGGTTCCCAGGAAGCCATACTGCTGCATCAGCGGCTGCCCGTATAGATACTCGTCCTCCCACTGGTCGTCGAAGGTCA
>JASHSZ010000295.1 GCA_030040815.1 Streptosporangiaceae bacterium | reverse complement strand
ATCGAAGCCCACGGCGACGCCGACGGCGACGGTTTCGTCGAGTACTGCCGCAGGACCAGCCACGGCCTGGTCAATCAGGGCTGGAAGGACTCCGTGGACGGGATCAACTTCGCCGACGGCACCATCGCCGAGGCTCCGATCGCGCTGGCTGAGGTGCAGGCGTACGTCTACGCGGCCTACCGGGCCAGGGCCCAGCTCGCCCGGCACGCCGGTGACCAGGCCGCCTCGGCCCGCTGGCGCAAGAAGGCCAAGCAGCTCAAGCGCGAATTCAACACGCGGTTCTGGCTGCCGGAGCAGGGCTGGTACGCCGTGGGCCTGGATGCGGAGAAGCGGCAGATCGACGCGCTGACCTCCAACATCGGTCACTGCCTGTGGACCGGGATCGCCGACGGCGAGAAGGCGGCCGCGGTTGCCAGGCACCTGATGTCGCCCGAGTTGTTCAGCGGCTGGGGTGTCCGCACGCTCGCCAGCTCGATGGGCGCGTACAACCCGATGAGCTATCACAACGGCTCGGTGTGGCCCCATGACAACGCCATCTGCGCGGCCGGCCTGATGCGCTACGGGTACGTCGAGCACGCGCAGCGCATCATGGACGCGATCGTCGACGCGGCCGCCTGGTTCGGATACCGGCTGCCGGAGCTGTACTGCGGCTTCGACCGCGCGGACTTCGTCGCCCCGGTGCCGTACCCCACCTCGTGCTCGCCGCAGGCCTGGGCGGCGGCGTCGCCGCTCATGCTGCTGCACAGCGTGCTCCGGTTCGCGCCAGACGTCGACAACGGCCGGCTGTGGTGCGCTCCGGAGGTGCCGGACCGGTACCTGCCGCTGCGCGTCAGCGGGCTGCGGGTCGGTAAGTCCCGGCTGGCTATCGACGTCGCGCACCGCGGCTTCGAGATCACCGGGATCGAGCCGGTGACGATAGACGTCATCCCGACGCCGCAGCCAGCAGGGTCTGCTTAGCCGGCCGCGCCAGGCACGCGGCACGCGAGGCCGGTCAGCCGGTCACGTCCTCGACGAACATCCGCGATCCCGGCGGGGCGATCGCGCCGTAGTCCGCGGCGGTAGCGGCGCCCTCGGGCGAACCGAACGCAGCATCCATCGCAGCGCGGTCGGCGAAGTACAGCTCGGCGATCCGGTAGTAGGGGAGTTCGCCACCGTCGAGCGCCAGTGTGAACGTGCCGGTCTCGAATCGCTGCAGACCGGGCAGCTTGGCGACCAGCGGCGCGTGTATGCCGGTGTAGTGCTCGTCGAAGGCGGCCGTATCGTCCGGGCGGGTGTACAGCACTACCAGCTTGACTGTCATGGCCCCGGACGCTACCGGTCGCCGAGCTCCGACGTCCAGACGACGACCCTAGTGCGATCGCCGCGGAACAGGTCGCGGGCGTACTCGACCGGCTGGCCGGCCTTGGCGTAGGCGGTCCGCTCGACCAGCATGAGCGGCGCGCCCTCCTCGACCTCCAGCGCCTCGGCCTCCCGGACGCCCGCGACCACGGGCTCCAGCGACTCCCTGGCGCGGTGCGGCCGCATCCCGTAACTGGCGGCGAGCAGGTCGTACAGCGAGCCGTCCAGCCGGTGGTCCAGCAGGTCAGGAAATAGCTTGGCCGGGAACTGGGAGTGCTCGATGACGATCGGCCGACCGTCGGCTAGCCGGATCCGCCGCACGTCGTGCACCCGATCGCCGTCGGCGAGCTCAAGCGCGGCGGCGGCGGCCGGGCTGGCGGGGATGACCGTGGCCGCAAGCACCCGGGCACCTGCAACCTTGCCGTGGCGGCGCAGCTGCTCAGAGAAGCCCGCCAGCGTGGTGAGGTCCTGCTCCAGCTTCGGCTCCGCCACGAACGTGCCGCCGCTGCGACCGACATTCCTGGTGACCAGCCCGCGCTGAGCCAGCTCGCCGAGCGCGTGCCGCAGCGTCATGCGGCTCACGCCCAGCCAGGCGGCGAGATCGCTCTCGGTGGGGAGCCGGTCACCGGGGCTGAGCTGCCCAGCCGCGATCGCGTCGGCGAGCCAGTCCTCGATCTGGGCGTGCGCGGTGACGCCGGCCTGCCGCACGATCATCGGCGGCTTGCGGGGCAGGGGAGCCAGCCCGGCCACGGCCGCATCACGCCAGGGGCGCTGCCGTCGCTGCATGACCTCAGTGTCCCTCCGTGAGCTGTTGCCTGGTTAGCCCGCGGCGGGCCGCGTCGAGCGCGGCCCGCCGCCGGCGGGAGGGGGCATCGCCTCCCCGGCCTGGCTAGGTCATGCCTGACCCAGTCGGCCACCCCCGATGCCCCATCCCGGCAAAAGCTCCAGTGCTGCTTGTGTCACACCACTCCTTCGGCGGGCGCAGGCTCGTCGGCTGGCACCTTCACGGGCGCGAAGTTCTTGCGGCGTCCCGTGATCAGGTAGTAGAGGGCGCCGATCCCGATGATGACGATGAACACCGTCCACAGGATGGGCACGCTGTTCAGGAACCCCCAGTGGAAGTTGAGCAGCTGGGTCCCGCTGACGACGGTCTGCTTGGGCTCGGGGTTGCTGGCGGCGCGCGGCCAGGCGAAGTTCACCAGCATGCCCGCGCCGTAGATCAGCCCCAGGACGTTGACCACCGGCCCCCAGGCGCCGAGCCGGAACGGCGCCCTGGTCTTCGGCCAGCCGCGCAGCCGGGCGATCAGGATCGCGAAGTTGCCCAGGAAGTAGCTGAGGTAGATCATGCCGGTCGCGGCGATCGCGATGGTGCCCGCGCCGGAGTACTGCAGGAACGGGATCGCCGCGAGCAGCGCTATCACGATGCAGGTCCAGATCGGCGTGTGCAGGTTTCGCGCCACCCGCCGCAGCACGAAGGAGGCCGGCAGCTGATTGTCGCGGGACATCCCGAAGCCGAGCCGGATGGTCGCCGCCATGATCGACAGGCAGCACACGAAGATCGCCGCGGATACGACCAGCAGGTAGATGGTCGCGAACGGGGCCGAGAAGTTAGCCTCGATGATCTGCGCCGGCCCGTAGCCGTCCTTGATCGCGGTACCCAGGTTCGGGATCGCCACCAGAGTGCCCAGCAGGAACACGCCGCCGATGATGAACGCGCCGACGACCGAGTACAGCACGGCCTTGGGCGCGGCCCGGCGCGGATCGCGGGTCTCCTCGGACAGCGTGGACGCGGTGTCGAAGCCGTAGATCACGAACAGGCTCATGAACATGGCGGCCAGGAACGTGCTCGGCTTGACCGGAAGCCCGCCGCTGTTGGTCACCACGTGGAAGCCCTGGTGGTTGTGGAAGGCCATCAGGATCAGCGCGAACACGAACATTCCGAGGATCTCGAACAGCACGCCGGTGTTGTTGATGATCGCCACCAGCTTGACTCCGTAGATGTTCAGCACCGTGATCACCACGAGGGTGATCAGCGCCACGACCAACTGGGTGTGCAGGCTGGCCGCGTTCAGCGAGTGCCAGTCGAGCCCGTTCAGCGCCGGGATCAGGGCCAGCGGCAGCGTTGCCACCACCGCGGTGACCGTGAGGATGCCGGCGAACAGGTAGATCCAGCCGGTGAACCACGAGTAGCTGCGGACCGCCAGGTACTTGGTCCACTGGAACACCGAGCCGGCGATCGGGAAGTGGCTGGACACATCGGCGAAGTTGAGCGCGATGATGAACTGGCCGAGCGCGACGATCGGCCAGGTCCAGATGAAGACGCCGCCAATCGTGACCAGCCCGAGCGCGAATAGCGTGAAAATGCCCGTCGACGGCGAGATGTAGCTGAAGGCGACGGCGAACGAACTGAAGGTGCCGAGCGATCGCTTGAGTTCTTGCCGGTAGCCGAACTGGGCCAGGTCGGCCGAGTCGCGGTCGTGGCTGTTGAGTTCGGGGCTCGCGGTCACCGCGCCTCCCTGTCTCGCCGGACAACTCGTCCGACCTTCCTGGTGGGAGGAGCGTAGGGCGTGACGAGATTAACTGTCCAGACTCTTTAACGCTCAGCGGCAGCAAGATGCCCTGTTAGACCCCAAAGTCCCCGTCACGGTCGCAGAAAATGACGACGTTACCGTCTAGACCTTTATTCGATCGCCTCGTAGCCTGCCGGTACGGGTGAGTCGGCTGACCTGGGAGAGGACGCGCTGGCGGGGTGGTGTCGAGCGAGCGGACGGACGCGCTGGCCCTGCTTGCCCGGGTGCCGAGCCTGGCCCGCCAGCCTCGGCAGGTGACCGAGCTGCCCGGCGGGCTGACGAACCGGAACTTCAAGGTGACGACGCCCGACGGGGTTTTTGTCGCGCGGGTCTTCGCCGATGACGGTGAGTTGCTCGCGATCGACCGGGACCACGAGTACCGCAACTCGGTGATCGCCGCGGCGGCGGGAGTGGGCGCCCCGGTGATCGAGTATCGGCCGGCCGACCGGGTGCTGGTGCTCGGTTATCTCGACGGCAGGACGCTGACCAATGCTGACGTCGCCGAGCGGGCCACACTCGACCGGATTGCGGTGGCCTGCCGGGCACTGCACACAGCTGGCCGGTTTGTCGGTGACTTCGACATGTTCGACGTGCAGGCCCGCTACTACGCGACTGCGGTGCGCCGGCGGATCGGGCTGCCGGCTGGCTACGAGGCGCTGCAGCCCGCTTTCGCCGCCGCCCGCGCGGCGCTCGCGGTCAAAGACGAGGGCACCGTGCCGTGCAACAACGACCTGCTCGCCGCGAATTTCATCGACAACGGCGAGCGGATCTGGCTGATCGACTACGAGTACTCCGGCAACAACGATCCCTGTTTCGAGCTCGGCAACATCGCGGGCGAGTGCGGCCTGGACGCCGACGCCGTGGGCCACCTGGTCACGCGGTACTACGGCAGGCCGCGCCGCAGCCGGATCGCGCGGGCCAGGCTGTTCAGCCTGGTGTCCCGGTACGGCTGGACGCTGTGGGGAGTGCTCCAGCAGGCGTCCAGCCAGCTCGATTTCGACTTCTGGTCCTGGGCGATGGAGCGCTTCGAGTCGGCAGCCAGCGGTTTCACCAGCGCCGCCTTCGACGACCTGCTCACCGCCGTCGCGGGCGAGGACTGACCGATGACGGCGTGCGCATGACTGACTCCGCGAGGCCTGAGATGGTGACCCCGGTGCCGAGCCGGGCCCAGATCGTGATAGTCGGCGGCGGGGTCATCGGCACCAGCGTCGCCTACCATCTGGCCCTGGCGGGCCAGCGGGACGTGCTGCTCCTCGAACAGGGCCAGCTGTCGTGCGGCACCACCTGGCACGCTGCGGGGCTGGTCGGACAGCTGCGCGCGTCTGAGGCGGGCACGCGGCTCGTGCAGTACTCCACCCGGCTCTATGAACAGCTGGAGGCCGAGACCGGCCAGGCCACCGGCTTCCGCAGGTGTGGCGGGCTGACCGTGGCCCGGACGACCGACCGGATGGAGATGCTGCGCCGGACCGCGGCCAGCGCGCAGGCCTATGGCATCGAGTGCGAGCTGCTCAGCCCCGCGGCCGCGGCCGCCCGCTACCCGATCATGGACGTCACCGGCCTCCTCGGGGGGATCTGGCTGCCCGGCGACGGCCGGGCCGATCCGGTCGACCTGACCGCCGCGCTTGCCCGCGGCGCGCGGCAACGCGGTGTCGTCATCCGCGAGCGGGTCAGGGTGACCGGGATTACCGTCGCGGGCGGCCGGGTGACCGGCGTCCGCACCGAGCACGGCGACATCGACGCCGAGATCGTCGTGAACTGCGCGGGCCAGTGGGCCAAGCAAGTCGGCGCGATGGCAGGCGTCACCGTCCCGCTGCACTCG
>JASHSZ010000294.1 GCA_030040815.1 Streptosporangiaceae bacterium | reverse complement strand
GGAGCAGGATGCCGTCAGGTCTCTGCCTGCTCGGCAGCCTGCCGCAGTAGCGTGAGCAGCTCCCCGGACGGCGGACGGTTGCGCCGCAGCGAGCCGGTCAGCAGCCCGCCGTCGACCGCGATCGCCTGTCCGTTGACGAAGCTGGCTGCGTCGCTGGCGCGCCAGAGCACGGCCTCCGCAATGTCGACTGGCTGGCCGACCCGCCGGATGGGGGCGACGTCGCTGAGGGCAAGGCTCATCAACTCGACCGTGCGCTGGGCGGCGTCGCCGTCGAACCCCGCTGCCCGCCGATGATGGCCGCTGCGACCGGGCGACCGGGTCCGGACAGACCGCGTTGACGCGGACACCGTGCTCACCCAGCTCGTTCGCGGCAGTCACGGTGAGCTGCCTGATGTCGACCTTGGCGGCGCTGTAGTCGTCCCCGGCCAGGTTGGCTCGGAACGCGGCGACGCTTGAGGTGTTGATGATGCCGCCGCTGCCCTGTGGCCGCATGACCCGCGCCGCGGCCCTGATGCCGAGGAACACCCCGCGCAGGTGTACGCCGACCGTGTGGTCCCAAGCCGTTCCCCTAGCTCGGATGCAAGCCGACTGGCACGCCTGCTGTCCACATCGGCGAGCAGCACGCTCGCGCCCTCGCTGACGAACAGTCGCGCCGTCGCCGATGCCGCTTGCCGCGCCCGTGATCACCGCGCTTGCCGTCCAGCCTGCCCATCCGCTGCCGCCCGTCGAACGTCTGGCCGCGGCCGGTTCACCACTCGGTTTTCGATGCGGTAACGGGCTGATTCTGCACCGGTCACGTCATTTCGGCGCGCCGCGCAGCCAGCAGCGGTATGGCGGCGATCTTCTCCTCGGTCAGGTCATCCCACCGGATCCCGGCCGGCGCTCTGGGGCAATGCAGTGGCCGGCAGTCGATGATGCGCTCCGGCGTGACGATCAGGTCGACCGGCACGTCGTGCGCGGTCAGCGGGATCGTCCCGGCCGGACGGACCTGCAGTTCGTGCACGGTCGTGACACACACCGTGCGCGGTCCGATCAGCCCGGCGGCGCTCGCGAGCGCGTACTCGAGATCGGCGAACCCGCCGCCCTTGCCGAGCCGCGCGCCGTCCTCCCCCGCCGCGACGCAGCCCATCACGACGAGGTCGACCGGAGTCAGCTCGCCGAGGGTAACCCGGCGAGCTGACCGCGCTGCGCCGCTGATTGACGCCGCCGCGCGCGGCGGCGCAGCCAGGTGGTCCGGATCGAGCGCGAAGAACGGCTGCTCGTCGGCCAGCCGCGGCACCGCCATGTACACGGTCTTGCCGTCCTCGAGCGCGCGCTGGCGGACGGGCAGCTGCGGGGAGTCCGGGTTGGTCTTGACCGTCCGGGACGCCTGCCACTCGGCGGTCGCGCGCAGCCGCTCGGCTGCGGCCTCAGCGCCGGTGAAGTTCGGGATCCGGCCGGCCGCGCCGGGGAACCGCGCGACCTTCGCCGTGCGCATCGCGTCCCAGACCTCCTGGCGCAGCGCGGCCTTGGCGGCTAGCACGTCGCCCGGTCCGCCGGCGTCCCGGTCGTGCCGCGGTACGGGGCGAGGCACCGCAGCTACTAGTTCGCGCCGGGCGGTACGGCGGTCTTGAGCTCCAGGAAATCGGTGACCCGCAGCAGCCGCAGCATCTGCCGCTCGGCCGGGCGGATGCGCTGCCGGGTCTCGTCCTGGTACAACCGCGGCGCGGTGAGCTGCACGGTGCGGCCCCGGGTGCGCAGCTCGCAGCCATCCGCAGCCAGCACGTTCTTGGTCCAGTCGGCACCACGGCCGTAGGTGAGCGCAATCACGTAACCGTCCTCGACCGGGAACACCTGCACAGGAGTCTCGTAGCGGCGCCCGGACCGGCGGCCGCGGTGCACGATGAGGCCCATGCCCGGCGCCCACGGCGCCACGTGCCGGGTCACCCGGTTCAGCCCGGCCTTGTTCCACTTCCCGACTGTAAGCGGGACCGGCATGACGTCACCCTAGCGCGAGCCCCGCCGAGCGCGGGACATGATCGGGCGCGCCGCAGTGGGCGGCAACGCCGTTGAGGTTTCAGCCCAGAGCTGCGGGTACGAACCCGACATGGATCATCGCGGTCGCGGTGCCGGACGGCGCTCCTCCGCTGCAAGGCGGCGCAGGCCGCGCCCGATCGATCAGAGCGCGGTCAGGATCTCCGGGCCACTAGCGGTGATCGCGACCGTGTGCTCGACGTGCGCGGCCCGGCTGCCATCGCCGCTGCGCAGAGTCCAGCCGTCCGGGTCGACGAGGTAGGAGTCCTCCCCGCCCGCCATGAACCACGGCTCGATGGCGATGACGAGGCCGGCCTGCAGTTTCAGCCCGCGGCCGGCCCTGCCGTCGTTCGGCACCGACGGGGACTCATGCATGGTGTGGCCGACGCCGTGACCGCCGAAATCGGTGTGCAGCCCGTAGCCCGCCGCCCGGGCCACCCCGCCGATGGCCGCTGAGATGTCACCGAGCCGGCCGCCAGGCACGGCAGACGCGATCCCGGCCGCCAGCGCCCGCTCCGCGGCGTCGATGAGCCGGAGGTCGGCAGGCCGGGGCGTGCCGACCGTGAGCGAGATCGCGGCGTCGCCGGTCCAGCCGTCCAGCGTCGCGCCGAAGTCGATGCTCAGCAGGTCTCCGTCCGCCAGCCGGTACCGGCTGGGGATCCCGTGCAGCGCGGCGTCGTTCACCGACGAGCAGATAACGGCCGGGAATGGCGAGTGCGCGAAGCTCGGCTGATAGTGGAAAAACGGTGAGGTGGCGCCGTTCTCCGCCAGCACGGCCCGAGCTATCTCGTCAAGCTCCAGCGTGCTCACCCCGACTGCCGCGTGCTTGCGCATCTGCGCCAGCGCCGTCGCGACCACCCGGCCCGCGGGCCGCATGGCATCAATCTCCGCAGGCGTCTTCAGTTCCACCACCAGAACATCGTGCCAGGTGGTACCGACTAGCTGCGCACGTCCCTTGAATTGTCTGGCATGGCCCGAGGGCACGGCCTGGAAGCGGTCGGCATGTCACCGGCCAGGCGTTCACCCGGCGCCGATACGCGCGGGCACGAGCAGCTCGATCGCGCCTCTGGCCCCGGCAATGGGAGACGGAAACCGACCCCGTCCCGGAAACTTCACCTAACGGAATCTCGTGATCGTCACGCTACCGCTGTCCGGCCAGCTTCCGACCGTGCTGAATCTCGACTAGCGTGACCGCGTTAGACCCGACGCGGCTGGCCAGGAGGCTTCATGGACGACGCGGCAGAGGTCACGTTCGTGATCATCGGGGCTGGCTTTTCCGGGCTGGGGGCAGCGATCAAGCTCACCCAGGCTGGTCATACCGACCTGGTCGTCCTGGAGCGGGCCGACGACGTGGGTGGCACCTGGCGGGACAACGTCTACCCTGGCTGCCGCTGCGACGTCCCGTCGAACCTGTACTGCTACTCGTTCGAGCCGAAGCCCGACTGGCGCGAGACCTTTCCTTCCCAGCAGGAGCTGTGGGATTACCAGCGCGACCTGGTCCGCAAGTACCGGCTGGGCAGCTATCTGCGGTTCGGTCACGAGGTCACCGGGGCCCGCTGGGCGGCTGGGCGGTGGCAGGTCAGCACGAGCAGAGGCGGCTTTGCGGCCCGGTATCTGATCGCCGCGGCTGGCGCGCTGGTCGAGCCGTCGCTCCCGGACATCCCCGGCATCGAGTCGTTCGGCGGGACGATCATGCACTCGGCACGGTGGGACCAGGGTTGGCGACCCGCTGGGCGGCGGGTGGCAGTCGTGGGCACCGGCGCGTCCGCCATCCAGATCGTGCCGTCGATCCAGCCCGCGGTGGCACAGCTGACCGTCTTCCAGCGCACTGCTCCGTTCGTGATGCCGCACACCAACCGCCGCGTGCCACCGTGGAACCGCGCGCTCTACCGGGCAGTCCCGTGCACCCAGCGTGCCGCCCGGCTGTTCATCTACTGGTCCCGCGAGCTCCTAGTGCTCGGCTTCGCCAGGTACCCGAAGATCCTCAAGCGCCTCGAGGTCGTCTGGCGCAGGCACCTGGCGGGCGCGATCAGTGATCCGGTGCTCCGGGCGCAGCTGACTCCGACCTACAACCTCGGGTGCAAGCGCGTGCTGCCGTCGAACGACTTCTATCCGGCGCTGGCGAAGCCCAACGTCGACCTCGTCACCGAGAAGATCATCGAGGTCCGGCCTGGCGCCGTCGTCACCGCCGACGGCGCGGAGCACGCGGTCGACACCGTGATCCTGGCCACCGGTTTCCACGTGACGGACAACCCGATGTTCGGCAAGATCATTGGCGCGGATAGCCGCACGCTGGCAGACGCGTTCGGCCAGACGTACCTGGGCACTGTCGTGCCAGGCTTTCCTAACTACTTCCAGCTCACTGGCGCCAACACCGGACTCGGACACTCCTCGATGCTGCTGATGGTCGAGAGCCAGCTCGCCTACATCCTCGACGGCATCGCCAAGACCGAGGCCGCGGGCGGCCGGTTCGAGGTGCGGCCCGACGTCGCGGCCGCTTACAACGCCTGGCTGCAGCGCAGGCTGCCGAAGACCGTCTGGGGATCGGGCTGTTCGAGCTGGTATCTGGATAGCGGCGGCCGCAACCTGACGCTCTGGCCCGGCTTCACCTTCGACTTCCGCCGGCGCACCCGCGAGTTCCGGACCGCTGACTTCATGTTCGGCCAGTGATCAGCTGACTGGCCTGGCCCCTGCGGGGCATAGCACCGGGTGACACACGAAGGGGGATGCCATGGCAGTCGCTGACTTCGAGATGGCACTCGATGGGACCATGGAGGTCGACCTGACCGCCACCGGGCGAGTGTCAGGCCGGAAGACGTCGCGGCCGGTCTGGTTCGTACGGCAAGAAGACACGCTGTACCTGCTGCCCGTTTCCGGATCGGACAGCCAGTGGTACAAGAACCTGCTCAAGACCCCGTCGATCGGGCTGACGACAGACGGAGCTGAGTACCGCGGCACGGCCAGGCCGGTCACCGATCAGCGCATGGTGGCCCAGGTAGTCGACAAGTTCAGGGCCAAGTACGGAGCGAGCCAGATCGCCGAGTACTACCGGAATCAGGACGTCGCCGTCGAGGTGGCGCTGCGTTAGAGGGGCAGCAGGTCTGGCCGCTTGGGCTGGATGCCCTGACACGTACCGTCTGGGTAGGGGTCGCCGAGCCCTTCGGTGAAGCTGTCCCCTAGTGCGACGAATGATCCAACCGGCACCGGGCCAGGCTAGCAAGCCACCGGCTGGGCTCAGCCCTGGTCAGGCTGATCTCGCTCCCACATGAGCTGCCGCAGCCACTCCTCGCTGGCGGTTGCGATCCGCGCCGGGACGCCAAGCTCGCGCAGCAGCGCGGCGGATGCAGCCATCTCCTCGGCCCGCCGCGTGGCGTGCTGGATGCTCCCCTGCTCGAGCCGGTCGACGGTAGCCGGCGACGCGGCGGTGAGCTCGGCTGCGATGCTGGCGCGGATCCAGTCCTCGCATCCGGCAGCGCGTGCGGCCCGCAGCGACTCGGTTACCGCGGCTGCCAGCCCCTTGAAGAAGACGCTGCGCACCAGCTTGCGGTCCGCCGCCGCGCCCGGCGGCCCGGCCAGCACCTCGACGGACGCGCCGAGCCCGCGCAGCAGGCGCGCGTAGTCGTCGGCGCCGGGCCCGCTCGCCAGCATGGGCGTCCGCAGCCCCTTGCCGGGCACCGGTGCCATCAGCGCCACGTCCGCGAACCTATCGACTCCTGCCTCGCTGGCGTGCGCGGCCAGTGTCCGCTTGAGCCCGGACGCCGAGGTATTGAGGTCGGCGTAGATGGCGTCCGGCGCGACGCCGGGCAGCGCCTGTTTGAGCGCGGCCACCGCCTCGTGCGCGGTCGTCAGCGAGACCACGACGTCGGCGCCGCGGCAGGCGTCCGCGTCGTCCGCGCACTGGATCACGCCGGGACCGGCCGGCACCCGCGGGTCGAACCCGCGCACCGCCGCGCCAGCGGCGCACAGGTCGGCGGCGATCCGCGAGCCGGCCTCACCGAGCCCGAGCACGGCGATAACAACGCCCGTTGCGCCGGCTCCGTGCCCGGTCATGCCCGCGTGGCGGCGGCCCGCAGTGCCTCGAAGGCGTTGATGACGCTCTGCAGGTGCTCGTGCATGGCCTGCTCGGCCGCGACCGGATCCCGGGCCGTTACTGCGGCCACGATCGCTTCGTGCTGCGGCAGTGACACCGAGGCCCGGCCGGGCACCAGGGACAGCGAGAAGCTGTGCCGGACGGTCTGGTCCCGCAGCTGCCGAAGCAGCCGGGCCGAGGTCTGGTGCGCGGCGATGTCGCGGATGGCGGCGTGCAGCTTCGCGTTCAGGTCGCTGTAGCGCAGCGGCTCGGCCGAGCTGACCGCGGCGCGCATGTCCTTCACGATGGCGCGCAGGCTGGCGGCCTCGGTCTTGGTGATGCGCTCGGCGGCGCGGGCCGCCTGCAGGCCTTCGAGCAACTTGCGCACCTGGGTTATCTCGATCGCCTCGTCGAGGGAGATGTCCCGGACCCGGGCTCCCCGGTTTCGCTGGAACTCCACGAGGCCCTGCGCGGACAGCTCCTGCAGCGCGGCCCTGGCGATGAACCGGGAGGTGCTGAATCGCTCGCACAGGTCGGTCTCGATCAGCCGCTGGTTCGGCGCGTACTCGCCTTGCAGGATGGCAGCACGGACCTCCTCAACCACGGCGGTCCTGGGGTCCTCAGCCATCCTGGTCATGCAGGGCTCACTGACCGGCCGGTACGGGCGGGGTGCCGTGGGTGTGGAATGACTCGATGGTCTTCAGCCCCCACGCCTGGCCCTTCGCGCGCTCTGCCTGCGTCCAGGTGATGGGTGCCCAGTCGGGCGCGAAGACGAGTCGCGCCGCCGGGTTGCACAGCTCGATCCGGTTCCCGCCGGGCTCGTAGACGTACAGGAAGAAGGTCTGCTGGATCGCGTGCTTGTGCGGCCCGGTTTCGATGAACACGCCCCGGTCCAGGCACAGGTCGGCGGCCTTCAGGATGTCCTCCCTGGAGTCGGTGGCGAACGCGATGTGATGCAGTCGCCCAGAAGACCCCGTCCAGTCGTTGGTATACACCAGGTCGTAGGACTTCTGCGCGAAGTGCAGCCACTGGGCGGAGATCGTGCCGTCGTCGAGCTGGATCTGCTCGGTAACCCTGGCGCCGAGCGCCCCCGCGATGAAGTCGCCGCAGGCCTTGCTATCGGCGGCCAGGTAGTTGACGTGGTCGAGCCGGCGCACGCTCACCCCGCGGCCGGGGAACGCCTGCGCCTGGTTCTTCAGCGACGGCTTCAGCTCACCCGTCGGCCGGTACCACTCCGACTCGAAGTACAGCTCGATCTGGTGGCCGTCGGGGTCGCGGCACAGGTAGGTCGGGCCGATGCCGAGGTCGCCCTCCTGCCAGCCGATACCCAGCCCCGCGGCCTCGACCGCGGCGACTCGTCGCTTCAGCGCGTCCTCGCTGGCAGCGCGCAGGCCGGTGCGCATCAGCCCGGACGTCTTCGACGCCGTGAGCTTGAGGCTGTACTGCTCGTAGTCATCCCAGGTCCGCAGGTACACCGAGTCTCCGCTGCGGCCGTTCTCGGTCAGTCCGAGGATCTGGGTGAAGAACCACAGGCTCTTCTCCGGCTCGGGCGTCCTCAGCTCGGCGTTCGCGAGGTGGGCAATGTCGTGCAGCAGGGGCATGAAGGGCTCCTCATCCCGGCGGGAGCGTGGTCGGGGGGAACACGATCCCGTCGAACAGTTTGCGGGCGGTGCGGATGACGCCGGCGCTGCGCACCAGCGGCGGCGAAACCGCGGTATCGACGTCGACCTCCACCTCCAGGTGCCCGGTGGGATGCTCGACGTCGACCACGTGGCCATCGGATCGGAACGCCGCTAGCTCGGCGCCGGTGCCGCCTGCGAGCAGCGCGGTTACGACGGTGATGGCGCCGAGCACGCCGATCGACGTGTGCAGCCGGACCGGGATGAACGTGCGGGTGCAGATCGCGCCGCCGTTGCGCGGCGCGCTCACCAGCGTGGTCTTCGGCACCGACAGGTCACTGACGTCGCCCAGGCCCATCAGCTTCCCGGCCTGCAGGCGCACCGACTGGACCCGCTCGTTCAGTTCAGCGTTGGTGGCAAGCTCGGGCACGGTCTCGTACCCGGTGACGCCGAAGTCGGCGGCTCTGGCCACGACCACCGGCATGCCGTTGTCCACGCAACTGACCTCGACGCCGTCGATCACGTCGCGCAGGCTCCCGGTCGGCAGCAGCTGGCCGGTCGTGGAGCCCGCGGTGTCGGCGAACTGCAGCAGGATCGGGGCGCCGGTGCCGGGCACGCCATCGATCGCGGTAGGCCCGTCGTATCGCGGAAGCCCGCCTGGCGTAGGGAACGTGGCGGTGACTACGCTCTCGGAGTTGACCATGGCGATGCGCGCCGTGGTCGACTCCTCCCCCGCGGCGATCAGGCCGCGCTCCACCGCGAACGGGCCGACGCCGGCCAGGATGTTGCCGCACTGCTGCTGGTCGGTGATCGTCGCGGCGTCGACGCCAAGCTGCAGGAACAGGTAGTCCACGTCGGCGTCGTCGCGCTGCGACGGCGACACCACAGCGACCTTGGAGGTCAGTGAGTGGCCGCCGCCGAGCCCGTTGATCTGCAGCGGGTGGCCGCTGCCCATGACGGCGACCAGCAGCGCGTCCCGCTCCGCCGGATCGGTCGGCAGGTCCGCCGCAACGAAGTACAGGCCGCGGGACGTGCCGCCGCGCATCTGCATGCACGGGATGCCACCGCCGTTGTTCATTACTCCGCCAGCTTGCTGAGGTAGGACTCGTAGTCCAGGTAGGTCACGCCCTGCTCTGCCAGCACCGCCCGCAGTCCGTACCGGTCGAGGCCGAGCTCACCGGCGCCAAACGCGGCCCGGGACACCTCCTCCTGCTGCGCGCGCGCCCTTGCGGCGGCGAGTGCTCCGGGGACCTCGGTCCGCGGCACGATGACCACGCCGTCGTCGTCGGCCACGACCGCGTCTCCCGGCGCGATGCGCTGGCCGCCGATGCTGACCGGAACGTTGACCGCGCCCGCGGTCGCCTTGACCGTGCCCTGCGCCGAGATCGCGGCGCTGAATACCGGGAAGCCCATGGCCCGCAGCGCGGCCAGATCCCGCACGCCGCCCGTGGTTACCAGCCCGCGCACTCCGCGGTGCGCCAGCGAGGTGGCCAGCAGCTCGCCGAACGCGCCGTCGGCGGACGGCGACGTGGTGGTCACGACCAGGACGTCACCGCGGCCGCACTGCTCGACCGCCGCGTGGATCATGAGGTTGTCGCCCGGCCAGCACAGCGCCGTGACGGCGGTGCCGCCGATCCGGCAGCCCGGCCAGCCGGGCCGGATGCCCGGTCCGAGGTAGCCGGTCCGGCCGGTGGCCTCGTGTACGGTCGCCACGCCGAAGGCAGCCAGCCCATCGACAGCGCTCAGGTCTGCGCGCGGCCAGCCGGTGACGACCACGTTCCTCACTGCAGGTCCCTCGTCACCTGCGGATAGACGCGCTGGTACGCCTCAGCCAGGGTGTTGTGGGACAGGCCCAGGTTCGGCGCCGCGTTGCGGCGCAGCTGCACGCCGCGCCGACGAGCCAGATCGGTGTAGTAGTCCCACATGTGCTGCTGGGCTGGCAGGCACTCCATGGCGGCCCGCTTGCGATCGAACACGTCGGTGATGTCGAGCAGCACGTCCGGCTTGAAGTCGCACTGCTCGGGCTGATGCGGCTCGAACAAGAACACCGGCGGCGCGCCCAGCGGCTCGCCAGGTGCGTCGTAACCGATGGCCTGCGCGAACACTCGCGCCTGCAGCGCGATCCGCGCGGCCGCCGGATGGTCGGGGTTGTACGGGTCGGCCAGCGAGTGGGTCAGCACCACGGTCGGCTCGACCTGCCGGTAAATGCGCACGAGCTCATCGACCAGTTCCGGTGTCTCGCGCAGCGGGTAGTCACCGGCGTCCAGGAACTCGATCTTGGCACCGAGCACGTCGGCCGCCTGGCTCGCCTCTTGCCGCCGGATGGCCTTGATCTCGTCCAGCTTCTTGCCGTCCAGCCACGCGCGAGCTGACTCACCGCGCTCGCCGAAGCTCAGACACACCACCGTCACGGGCGAGCCGCGCGAGGAAGCCAGCGCCATCGCGCCCGCGGCCCGCCAGACAAAGTCACCCGCGTGCGCACTGACAACGAGCATCGAATCGGTCACAGCGAGCCCCATACCTCCAGCGCGGTCTCGACGACGAGTGCGAGCTTGGCCCACTGCTGCTCCTGCGTGAGGTCGTTGCCCTCCTTGGTGGAGGAGAATCCGCACTGCGGAGACAGGCACAGCTGATCAAGATCGATGAAGGCTGCCGCCTCGTCGATCCGACGCGCCACCGCCTCCTTGCTCTCCAGCTCGCCCCGCTTGCTGGTAACCAGGCCCAGGACGACGCGCTTGCCCTCCGGCACGAACCGCAGCGGCTCGAACCCGCCCGACCGCTCGTCATCCCACTCGCAGAAAAACCCGTCGACATCAAGGCTGCTGAACAGCGCGTCGGCGACGAACTCATAGCCACCCTCGGCGGCCCACATGCTCTGGTTGTTGCCCCGGCACATGTGGGTGGTGACCGTCAGGTCCGCCGGCCGGCCAGCCAGCGCCTGGTTGATGACCTCTATGTAGCGCTCGTGCTGGTGTTCGGGGTCGCCGCCGATGGCGGCGACATGCGCGCGCTGCGCCGGGTCGTTCACGTAGGCCAGGCTCGTGTCATCGAACTGCAGGTAGCGGCAGCCCAGGCCGTACAGCCTGCGCACCTCCTCGGCGTACGCCGCGGCCAAATCTGCCCAGAAGGCCTCCAGATCCGGGTACACCGATCTCGCGATCGCCGACCGACCGCCCCGGTAGTGCACCATGCTCGGCGACGGGATCGTCAGCTTCGCCACGCTCGGGCCGGCGGTGTCGCGCAGGTAGGCGAACGCGTCGCCGAAGATCGTCTGCGGCAGCGTCAGCGGCGCGATCACGTGCGCGGACGGCGGCGCCCACTCGAACTGCCGGTCCTTGCTGTGGAACGCGACCCTGATGGTGTCGTCCTGGACGCGGGCGATGCCGCCGAGCTGATAGATGAAGTCCATGTGCCACGACTCGCGGCGCAACTCACCGTCGGT
>JASHSZ010000293.1 GCA_030040815.1 Streptosporangiaceae bacterium | reverse complement strand
GGGAACGGGCTCGAAATCAGGGCGCAGCAGGTCGTCAACGCGACCGGGGTGTGGACTGATGAGATCCAGGCGATGGTCGGCGGCCGGGGCACCATCAACGTCCGGGCGTCCAAGGGCATCCACCTGGTCGTGCCGCGCGATCGCATCCACTCCTCGACCGGCATCATCCAGCGCACGCCGGTCAGCGTGCTGTTCGTCATCCCGTGGGGCCGGCACTGGATCATCGGCACCACTGACACCGACTGGGCGCTCGACAAGGCGCACCCGGCGGCCAGCCGCGCTGACATCTCCTACCTGCTCGGCCAGGTCAACAAGATCCTTGCCGTGCCGCTGACCAGTGACGATGTAGAGGGCGTCTACGCGGGCCTGCGGCCGCTGCTGGCCGGCGAGTCGGACATCACGTCAAAGCTGTCCCGCGAGCACACGGTGGCGCATCCCGTTCCGGGCCTGGTGATGATCGCAGGCGGCAAGTACACGACCTACCGGATCATGGCCAGGGACGCGGTCGACGCGGTGGCGCACGGGCTGGACGGCAGGGTGGCCCCGTCATGTACCGACAGTATTCCGCTGGCCGGCGCCGACGGCTTCATCGCGCTGTGGAATTCGCGGTACGCGCTGGCGCGGTCGTCCGGCCTGCACGTAGCGCGGATCGAGCACCTGCTGCGCCGGTATGGCTCGCTGATCGGCGAGGTCCTCGACCTGATCGCCGCCGACTCGTCCCTCGGCAGGGCGCTGACCGGAGCCGAGGACTACCTGCGTGCCGAGGTCGTGTACGCGGCCTCGCACGAGGGCGCGCGGCATCTGGACGACGTGCTGGCGCGCCGCACACACGCCTCCATCGAGACGTGGGATCGCGGCCTGTCCGCGGCCGAGGAGGCTGCGAACCTCATGGCGGGCCCGATGAAGTGGAAGTCCCGCCAGGTCAGTCGCGAGCTAGAGAACTACCGCGCTCGCGTCGCCGCGGAGCGGGCATCTCAGGAAGCGGACAGCGATCAGGACGCGGACGCTATCAGGCTCGGCGCGCCCGACATCGTCCCGGTCGTACAAGGCGACGTCGTCACCGCCTGACCGCACCCCGGCTGGCCCTGGCGTTTCCGGTCAGCCTTATCGCTTTCGTGGCCGCCCTCCCGCGGATGGCACCCGGATCCGGCTCTGCAGGCCGAGGTTTTCCTGGCCGCTGCGAGCCGCGGTGGCGCGCAAGCTCTAGCTGCTGGCTGCCGCCGCGCCCGAGTTGGCAGTGTGGTTCGGTGCGCAGTGATCCGGCCGATCCGGTGCGGGCCGTCGTGCGGCGGCTGCCCCTGGGACCCGGCGTCTACCGGTTCCGGAACGGTTGCGGGCATGCGCTGTACCTGGGGCGGGCGGTCAGCTCCGGCGGGTCGCGTCGTACTGGAGCCATTTCGGTGACCGGCCGCACCTGTCGGCCGTGGTACGCGCGATCGCCAGGGTCGAGGCGCTTGCACAAGGCGGCGTGGCTGGAGCGCAGCCTGCTCGAGCACGAGCTGCTGCCGTGGAACGGCACGGCGGGGTCAGGAGGTCGAGGTCTATCTGCGGCTCGATTCCGCTGCGGTGACCCAGTCGAGGCCGATCCAGCGGACCGGCGCGATCCGCGGCGGCCGGATCCGCGGCTGGCGCCAGGAACGCGCGTCAGCTGCCGAGGCGGCCCCGCTGCTGGCGCAGACGCCGACGCCATGGCGTGAGTTCGCCGAGCAGAACGCGAGGCTCGCGGCCCGCCTGATCGCTGCACGCTGAGGGCCGTCGGCGCGAGTGTGCTTCGCGAACGATCTTGATGGGAGTGAGCTCACTCTGGCGCCTGCACCAATTTCATAGAATCACTGCTGCTGGCTCGACCTTGTCCGGTCGTCCGGAGCCCTCGCTCCGCTGCGGTGCGAGGCTGGTGCGGCCCGAGGCCGGCGCGGCGATAGTAGGGCAGGCGCCGAATGTGTCACCGGACGGCTACGCCTGCAACGCCATGCGCCGTCGGGGGGGTTACGAATCGGCGTTTGGCGGTTGCTCGGCGATCCGCCACTGGAGATCTTCCGTTTTGACCGCGCCCCATACCCAGGAACGCACCGTCCGCACGCATTCCACCCGCTGACCAGGCACCAGCGTCGTGGTGCCGGTCAGCGTCCGCTTTAGCACAAACGCCGGACCGGCCACCACGTTGTCGCTGGCGTCATTGGGCCTGTCGAGCGCAACGCGGAACCACGCCACGTCAGGATCGAACGACACAACCACGCCAGTCGCCACGACTTTGGGAGCTGTCACTGCAGACCCTCTGTGAGGAACGGCCTGCCGAGCACGTAGGCCGCAGCCGCGTGCCCCGCCTCATGTACCGCTGTCGCACGCTCCGGGTTGGTCACCGCGCCGGCCTCTCGGGTCATCCGGTGGTAGCTGCGGCGGTACGTACGCCTCAGCTTACGAACGTAGGGAATTCCAGGGCGGGACCGCCCAGGCTCATCGGGGGTGCCGACGGCGCGCGGATCGCCATTCCGCATTATGTGTGTCGATTCTTGCTGATGAAAACGGCGTATGCAATCTTGAGCCCCATGACCCACTTCGTGCTTGCCTACGCCCCGCCCGCGGGCGCCGCCTCGACGCAGGGAACCGGGACCTACTGGCTCGCTTTCGGGATCTTGGTCGGGATGGCGACGGTCTGGTTCGCCCCCGGCTTTCTCAAGACGCTGGTGGTCATCTTCGACCTCGTCGCGCTGGGCTGGTCGGCTGTGATCCTGCACTACAGCGACACCGGGCTTGGGCGCTGGGTCTGGGTGGCCGCGGTCTTTCTGGTGATCGGGATGGCCATCGGCGTTCTGAATGGACTTCGGCATCTGGGCGAGTCCGAATACCGAGGTCGAAAAGCCAGCATCCGAAAGATCGGCGGCTGGCTCTAGCCAGGCTGGTCCGTGAACCAGCTGGCAGCGGCATAGCGCGCAGCCCGGCCCGGCCGCCTCGGGCCGCGACCCAACTAGACTGCGCGCATGCCCAGACCTCGTGTGCTGTCCGGGATCCAGCCGACGGCGGACTCCTTCCATGCCGGCAACTACCTCGGCGCGCTGCGCCAGTGGGTAGCGCTGCAAGATACCCACGACACCGTGTACTGCGTTGTGGACCTGCACGCGATCACCATGCCGCAGAAGCCGGCCGAGCTGCGCCGCCGCACCAGGATCGCCGCCGCCCAGCTGTTCGCCGCAGGGCTTGACCCGGACCGGTCGATCGTGTTCGTGCAGAGCCACGTCCCGGAGCACACCGAGCTGGAGTGGGTGCTGGCCTGCCTGACGGGCTTCGGCGAAGCGAGCCGGATGACGCAGTTCAAGGACAAGTCGGCCAAGGGCGGCGCCGAGACCGCGAGCGTAGGCCTGTTCACCTACCCGATCCTGCAGGCGGCCGACATCCTGATCTACGAGGCCGACCAGGTGCCGGTGGGCGAGGACCAGCGCCAGCATCTCGAGCTCACCAGGGACCTGGCGCAGCGGTTCAACCACCGGTTCGGCCCGACCTTCGTGGTGCCTGGCCCGTACATCCTGCCGGAGGTCGCCAAGATCACCGACCTGCAGGACCCGACGATCAAGATGAGCAAGTCGTCCTCGTCGCCGCAAGGCATCATCGACGTGCTCGAAGAGCCTGGCTCCATTCGCCGCAAGATCATGCGGGCGGTCACCGACACCGACGGCGAGGTGCGGGCGGACGAGGAAGCCAAGCCGGGTGTCACGAACCTGCTGCACATCTACTCGGCGTTGTCCGGTGAGCCGATCTCCGGCCTCGAGCAGCGCTACGCCGGGTCCGGTTACGGCGCGTTCAAGAAGGACCTGGCCGATGTCGTCGTCGACGCCTTCGCGCCCATCAGGGAGCGCACCGAAAAGCTCCTCGCCGACGAGGCGGAGCTGGACCGGATGCTGGCCGACGGCGCGGCCAGGGCGCGCCGGATCGCCAGGGCCACCATGGCGAGGGTTCGGGACAGGATCGGCTTGCTGCCGGCGGTCTGACGGCCGGCTGGTTCCGCCGGTCCAGGTGGCAACGGGGATCCGGAGAACAAGGCGGGAGCGAGCGAACGGGACCGGCCCGACGGAACCCCGTTCCTGTGTGGCTGATGTGTAGGCATCCTGCGTCTGGGTAGCTCCGGCGCCGGCAGGCATACAAACCCCCACGCCTGCGCAGGGAGTGATCAAGTTGGCTGGGATTCTTCGCGTCCGGCGCAGCCACGGCGCGATTGCCGGCGTCCTGCTCGTGCTGCTGGGCATCTGGGGCGCACTGATCCCGTTCGTCGGCCCCTACTTCCACTACGCCTACACCCCAGACAAGACCTGGGATGCGACGGCTGGCCGGATGTGGCTGGAGGTCCTGCCGGGCGCGGTGGCGTTCGTCAGCGGCCTGGTCGTGCTGGGCAGCCGGCTCCGTCCGCAGGCGGCGCTGGCCGCGTGGCTGGCCGCGGTGGCGGGCGCGTGGTTCGCGGTCGGCGGCGTCGTCGCCGGACGCTGGGCCAGGTTGCCGACGGCCGGCCAGCCCATCAGCGCCGGGCTGCACGGGGCGCTGGAGCAGATCGGCTTCTTCACCGGTCTCGGCGTCGTCATCGTGTTCCTGGCAGCGGTGGCGCTGGGCCGGTTGACCGTGATCGTCCCCGACCGGATAGCGGCACCGGTCAAGACCGAGCCAGTGGCCCCAAAGGAGCCGGTCGGCGCGTCGCGGGGCATCTCGCGCATCGTGCCGGTGCCGGTGTTCCGTGGCCGGCAGAAGAGCGCGGGCACGGCTGACAGCTGAGCCGTTGCCGGGCCGATGAGCCGCCGATCTGGTGCACCTCTCCGGCACCAGATCGGCGACTCATCCATCGACTGAGTCGGCGCGGGGAGCGTCGGCTGCCGGGTCGGTCAGGGAAGCGTCGGCTGCCGGGTCGGTCAGGGAAGCGTCGGCGACGGTGCGGTCGGCGTGAGCGACGGCAGCGCGCCGCCGCATCATCGTGAGGCCGCCGAGGCCGAGAGCGGCGATGACCACGCCGCCGATCGCCAGCGCCGCAGTCCCCAGCGGGCCGGGCTCCGGGGTTATCGCCACGGCGTCGGCCGCCTTTGCCACACCGCCGGCCCGTGCAACGTCGTGGCTGACGGCGGCCAGTGGCGGCACCAGCATGCCAACGGGCTTGACCCTGCCGTTCATGGCAAAGCCCCAGTTCAGCAGCTGCTCCGCAGAAGTGATCTCCTGCAGCGACGTGCAGTGCAGCACGGTTACGATGAGGGTGACCCCGTTCCGCCTGGCCATGCCGATGTAGGTGGCCTCGGAGCTGACGGTCCAGCCGATCTTGCCGCCGATGCCGCCCGGGTACTGGGTCAGCAGGTAGTTCTGGTTGACCAGCGTCTCCGAGTCACCCGGCTTGAGTTCCAGCTGGCTGGTGAGCGTCTCGTCGTAGCTCATGAACGCGGGCGTGTTCAGGGCCTGCCGGGCGATCAGCGCCTCGTCGTAGGCCGAGACCACCTGGCCGGCCGCGGGCAGTCCGTTCGGGAGCTTGGCCACCACGTCGTAGGCCTGCAGATGGTGCGCTTCGGCGTTGATGAGCGCCATGCCCTTGGCGAATGATCCGGTGGCCTGGGTGAGCGCCACGGCCGCGTCGTTGGCCGAGATCAGCAACAGGGCCCGGAACAAGTCGGAGACCCTGTAGTGCTGGCCGGTGATCAGGTAGGCGCTGGTGGCCTGCTGCGAGGTGGCCAGCGGACTGGCGACGATCTCCGCGTTCGGGTTGAGCAGCGGGATCAGCGTGACGGCGGTGAGCACCTTGAGCGTGCTGGCTGGGCCGTACTCG
>JASHSZ010000292.1 GCA_030040815.1 Streptosporangiaceae bacterium | reverse complement strand
GGCGCAGCAAGGTCCGACGCGCCGTGCCGTCCTGGCCTGCAGCCGACGTCGCACGCGTTATCGAGCGCACAGTGGCGGTGCTTGCCGTGCCGGACCGGCCGGTCACGACGGCCGAGGTGCTCGCAGACATCGGCCCGTCATTCCGGAATGTCGTCGCGGCCCTGGCCGGCCGCCTGCCGAAGGAAGGGCGGCGGGTTAGGCAGACTTACGTCCGCGATGGACGCGAAGTTAGCTTCTGGGCGCAGACGTTCTCGGGCCAGTTGCTGTACAAGTCTCTCGCTGTGCGCGTCACCGCGCTGGCTGGCTACGGCCACCAGGTGCCGCATTCGGCGACGGCCGTCACCACGGCAGAGATAGCGCGGTCGCTGATGGTGAACGGCCGGGTCAACCATTCCATCCCGGTGTGCGATCCGCTCGACTATCCCGTCCGCGAGCTTCCGGTGGCCCCGTACACGCTGGGCGCGTGGCTGGGAGACGGACACTCGGCGAGCGCGCGCATTACCTGCGCCGACGAGGAGATCATCGACGCGATCCGGGGCGAGGGATACGCAGTGACCAAGCACACCGCCCCGCTCAACTATGGGATCAGGGAGCAGGGAACCGGATCGGCCTGGCAGCAAGCCCGAGCCTTCACGTCGCACCTTCGCCGCCTCGATCTGCTCGGCAACAAGCACATTCCGGAGCTCTACCTGCGGTCGTCCATCGAGCAGCGCCGATCGCTGCTCGCCGGGCTGCTCGATACTGGTGGCTACTGCAGCCCGAACGGGCAAGCTGGCTTTGGCGGCACGAACGAGCGGCTGGCTCGTGATGTCCTCGACCTGGTGCGCGGGCTCGGCCAGAAGGCGACGCTCCGCGCCAAGCCGTGCAACGGCCGGACGGGGGACGCTTCTACCGCCTATACGGTGAGCTTCCGCGCACAAGTACCCGTGTTCCGGCTGGAACGCAAGCTAGCCAGGCAGGTCACCGTCACGGGGCGCAGCTCGACACGGCAGCACTACATCGTCGATGTGCGGCCGGCGCAGTCCGTCCCGGTCCGCTGCATCCAGGTGGACAGCCGCAGTCGGCTCTACCTGGCTAGCAGGTCCTGCGTGGCCACACACAACTCGACCTGCATCAACGGGCTGATCACCTCGATCCTGCTGCGGTCCACGCCGGACGAGGTGCGGATGGTTCTTATCGACCCGAAGCGGGTCGAGCTGGCCGCCTACGCCGGCATCCCGCACCTCATCACGCAGATCATCACCAACCCGAAGCGGGCCTCCGACGCCCTGCAGTGGGTGGTCGGCGAGATGGACCGGCGCTACGACGACCTCGCTGCCACCGGGTTCCGGCACCTCGACGACTTCAACAAGGCGGTCCGCGCCGGGCGGGTGACCGCGCCGCCAGGCTCGGAGCGCGTGTTCATCCCGTACCCGTACCTGCTCGTGATCGTCGACGAGCTCGCGGATCTCATGCTGGTCGCGCCGCGTGATGTCGAGGACGCTGTCGTGCGGATCACCCAGCTCGCCAGGGCGGCCGGCATCCACCTCGTGCTGGCGACGCAGCGGCCGAGCGTGGACGTGGTCACGGGCTTGATCAAGGCAAACGTGCCGTCCCGGCTCGCATTCGCCACCTCCAGCCTGACTGACAGCCGGGTCATCCTGGACCAGCCCGGCGCGGAGAAGCTGGTCGGCCAGGGCGACGCGCTGTTCCTGCCGATGGGTACCAGCAAGCCGATCCGGCTGCAGAACGCCTTTGTCACCGAGCGGGAGATCCGCGACGTCGTCGCGCACTGCAAGAAGCAGGCACAGCCGGCCTACCGCGAGGACGTCGTCACGGCGGAGGCCAGGCAGCGGGAGATCGACGCGGAGATCGGCGACGACCTGGAGCTCCTTCTCCAGGCCGCCGAACTGATCGTCACCACCCAGTTCGGCTCGACGTCGATGCTGCAGCGCAAGCTCCGCGTCGGCTTCGCCAAGGCTGGCCGGCTCATGGACATTCTGGAGAGCCGTGGCGTTGTCGGCCCGAGCGAGGGCTCAAAGGCGCGGGACGTGCTGATCCGGCCCGACGACCTGGACGACTTGCTCGCGTCGCTGCGCGGTGAGGACTGAGCGGCCGGCGGCGCCGAGAACTGCGCAGCGGGTGGCAGGGACGGCCCAGCCCGGCCGGATCCTGAGCGGTCGGCGGGAGCGAGAACGCAGCCGCCCGTGCGGAGCCGAGAACTAGGCAGGCCGGCGCTGGGATGCAGGCCAGGGGCGGGGCCAGGCTGCGAGCCCGGTGCAATGTTGGCCCAGCCCACGGCAGAGCGTGTCCATCTGTCTACACTGGGTGACCGTCTCGAGCCAGTGGGATTCGGGGGAAGACCAGGATCGGGCGCGGACAACAAAGACCGCTGCCCAGAAGGCGGGACGACAGCATGATTGATCAAGGCACGGCGGTGAGCGTTGGTGATGCCCTAGCGGCGGCACGCCGCCAGGCCGGCCTCACCATTACGCAGGTCAGTCAGCGAACGTGCATCAGGGAGACCATCGTTCGCGGTATCGAGCGGGGGGACTACTCGGCCTGTGGCGGTGACTTCTACGCCCGGGGGCATGTGCGCAGCATCGCTCGCGCGGTCGGGCTCGACCCGGACCAGATGGTGCGAGCATACGACGCCAGCCAGGCGCCACCGCCGCCGATGACGGCCGCCGACGTGTTCCAGCCGGTCAAGCCGGTCAAGCTGAAGGAGCGCCGCCGGCCGAACTGGAGCCTCGTGCTGCTCGCCGGGCTGGTTGTGGTGGCCGGCGCCGTCGGCTTCCGGTATTTCTCGCGCAGCAGCCCGCCGGCCAAGGCGACATCATCATCAGTGCACCACGGGGCGCGCAGCC
>JASHSZ010000291.1 GCA_030040815.1 Streptosporangiaceae bacterium | reverse complement strand
CCAAGGGTGACCGCCGTGTGGGTCAGCCGCGCGTCCTTGCCGAGCTGCGCATGGTGATGGGACAGATGTACCGCGTCATCCGCCCACGCCTGCAGCGAGACGACCGTGAGAGCGGCACCCTCGCCGACGACGAACTCCACGTTGTCCGCGAACGTGGCCGAACCGTCGTACTCAAGCACGACAGTCGCCCGCGCGTTGGGCCCAAGCTTGACCAGCGTGTGCCCGAAGGCTGCTCCGTCAGCAGTCTCGCCGCTGAAGGTGACATACGTCGGCGTATCCGACTCGACGTCGGCCGGAACGGAGATCACCGTGGCTTCGCGGAACGACGCGAACGCCCGTGCGCTGACCCGATCGGCCGGAACGTAGGCGAGACCGAGCCTGGGATCGCCCTGTTCGGTCCGCTCAATGGCGACCCCGGACCCGGCATCGGCTACGACCCCAACCTTGCCGTCACCAAAAGGGCCATCCGTGTGCAGACCGCGAAGGCGGCGGAGCGGAGTGAATCTCCACTCTTCCTCGCGCCCGGCGGGTACCGGAAAGTCGGCGGGGCTGAACGACTGCCGTTCGTGGAGCCTGGAGACGGCAGCGGTCTCGACGGCTGGCATTAGCCGACTGCCCCCTCCATCTGCAGTTCGATCAGTCGGTTCAGCTCAAGTGCGTACTCCATCGGCAGCTCGCGCGCGATCGGCTCGACGAAGCCGCGGACGATCGTGGCCATCGCCTCGTCCTCGGTCATGCCGCGGCTCATCAGGTAGAACAGCTGATCCTCCGACACCTTGGAGACGGTGGCCTCGTGGCCCATCTCCACGTCGTCCTCGCGCACGTCCACGTAGGGGTAGGTGTCCGACCGGCTGACGGTGTCGACCAGCAGCGCATCGCACTTGACCGTCGAGCGCGAGTGCTCGGCGCCCTCTCTGACCTCGACGAGGCCGCGGTAGGAGGTGCGGCCGCCGCCCCTGGCCACCGACTTGGACACGATGGTCGAGGAGGTGTTCGGCGCGCAGTGCACCATCTTGGCGCCCGCGTCCTGGTGCTGGCCGACGCCCGCAAACGCGACCGACAGCGTCTCGCCCTTGGCGTGCTCGCCCATGAGGTAGACGGCCGGGTACTTCATCGTGACCTTGGAGCCGATGTTGCCGTCGATCCACTCCATGGTCGCGCCCTCGTGCGCGACAGCGCGCTTGGTGACCAGGTTGTAGACGTTCGCCGACCAGTTCTGGATCGTCGTGTACCGGCAGCGGGCGCCCTTCTTCACGATGATCTCCACTACGGCCGAGTGCAGCGAGTCAGAGGAGTAGATCGGCGCCGTACAGCCCTCTACGTAGTGCACGTAGGCGTCCTCGTCCACGATGATGAGGGTCCGCTCGAACTGGCCCATGTTCTCGGTGTTGATCCGGAAGTAGGCCTGCAGCGGGATCTCCACGTGCACGCCCTTCGGCACGTAGATGAAGCTGCCGCCGGACCAGACGGCGGTGTTCAGCGCGGCGAACTTGTTGTCGCCGACCGGGATCACCGTGGCGAAGTACTCACCGAACAGCTCCGGGTGCTCCTTGAGCGCCGTGTCAGTGTCCAGGAAGATGACGCCCTTTTCCTCCAGGTCCGCACGGATCTTGTGGTAAACGACCTCGGACTCGTACTGCGCCGCGACGCCGGCGATGAGGCGCTGCTTTTCCGCCTCGGGGATGCCGAGCTTGTCGTAGGTGTTCTTGATGTCCGCGGGCAGATCGTCCCAGCTTGCGGCCTGCTTCTCGGTTGACCGCACGAAATACTTGATGTGGTCGAAATCGATCCCGGACAGATCAGAGCCCCAGGTCGGCAGCGGCTTGCGCTGGAAGAACCGCAGCCCCTTGAGGCGCAGGTCTAGCATCCACTCCGGCTCGTTCTTCTTCCCCGAGATGTCGCGGACGACCTCCTCGGACAGGCCGCGGCGCGCGCTGGCGCCGGCCGTGTCGGGGTCAGCCCAGCCGAACTTGTAGCGGTCCAGGCCCTCGAGCTCGGGGCGGGCAATCGTGGTCATGCGGAGATTCCTCCGGCCTCATTGGTAGTTGTACGGTTATGCCCGAGTGATGGTGACGTGACGTGCGTGGTGCACACCCCGTCGCCGTGCGCGATGGTGGCGAGGCGCTGCACGGCAGTGCCGAGCAGACGACCGAATGCCTCGGTCTCCGCCTCACAAAGCTGCGGGTACTGCGCGGCGACATGCGCCACCGGGCAGTGGTGCTGGCACAGCTGGTCGCCGCCTGCGGCACCTGGCCGGGTGCTCGCCGAGGCGGCGTAGCCGTCGGCCGACAGCGCGGCCGCTAGCGTTCGCACCCGGTCCTGAGCGGGCGCCGCCGCGACGACGGGCGAGTACCGACGCTCTAGCTCGGCGATCTGCCGCCGGGCGAACTCGGCCACAGCGCCGGGGCCGGCGATCTCGGCCAGGAACCGCAGCGCGCTGGTCGCGAGGTCGTCATAGGCGTGCTCGAAGGCGCTGCGGCCCGCGTCGGTGATGGCGAACAGCCGGGCGGGCCTGCCCCGGCCCCGGCTGCCGTACGTGCGGGCGGTCCGCGTCTCGATCATGCCGTCGGCCAGCAGGTTGTCTAGGTGCCGGCGCACGGCGGCCGGGGTCAGGCCGAGCCGCACGGACAGCCCGGCGGCGGTTACCGGGCCGTTTTCGAGGATCAGCCTGGCGATCCGGCCTCTGGTTCCCGGCTCAGATCGTGACAAGTCGGACATGGGGGCAACAGCAACCGAGGCGCCACCGGGCATACGAGTACTGACCCGGGCGCCGGCTGTCGCGGCTACCGATCCCACGTTTTTCACAACATCATTGTGCCGTAATTAGTTCCGGGCCCGCAATCGGGTCCGCACATGGCCTAGATCACGGGTCCGTGAGCGCTCCGCCAGCGTGAACCAGCCGCCCGCGCTGCAATGTTCCCGCGTGGTCTTGGACGAACCGGCACGCGGCACGGGCCGGATGCGGATTGCGGCGGACGCCGGACATCGGGGCTGCTAGCTGTGTCGATTTGTCCGAGACGATGGCATGATGGGCCCATGCCCGACCGCGCGGCTGCCGAGTCGCACAGCAACGTAGCCGCAGTCGAGGCCCGGGTGACTGCCAGACGAATGTGGACCCTGTTCGAACCCGTCCACATCATTAGCTACTTCACCGCTGAGCCCCGGCGGGCATTCGAGCAGGTCGGCGTCCGGGGCTTCTGGCGCGGTTACTTTGCCGGCCGGGCGGCGCCGCTAGGC
>JASHSZ010000290.1 GCA_030040815.1 Streptosporangiaceae bacterium | reverse complement strand
CTCGACCGGCGGCTGGCGGCTCGGCGCCCGCAGCAGCTCCGCTACGCCAGGCAGCCTTACCCGGCGCGAACGGGACCCGCTGGAACGCGCTGGCGCCACCTCTCCAGCACCTCCTTGGCCAGCTCGCGGTAGGCATGGGCGCCGCCGCACGCGGGATCGAATCTGGTTATTGGCTCGCCAGCCACCGTCGCATCGGGGAACCGCACCGTCCGGCTGATGACGGTGTGGAAGACCCGGTCGCCGAAACCCTCGACGACGCCGGCGAGCACCTCTCTGGTGTGCAGGGTGCGAGAGTCGTACATCGTGGCGAGCAGGCCGTCGATCGACAGCTTCGGGCTGATCCGGCTCCGCACCTTGTCGATCGTCTCCATCAGCAGGGCCACGCCCCGCAACGCGAAGTACTCGCACTCCAGCGGCACGAGGACGCCGTCGGCGCAGGCGAGCGCGTTGACGGTGAGAAGTCCGAGCGACGGCTGGCAGTCGATGAGGATGACGTCGTAGTCGGGGACGACCGGCTGCAGCGCCCGCCCGAGCACGAACTCGCGGCCGACCTCGTGCACGAGCTGAACCTCGGCACCCGACAGGTCGATGTTGCTGGGCAGCAGGTCCATGCCGGTGACGCGGGTCCTGATGATCACATCGTGCGCGGTCAGGCCGCGTTCCATCAGCAGGTTGTACACGGTGGCGTCCAGCTCGTGCGGCTGGATGCCGAGACCCACCGACAGGGCGCCCTGCGGGTCGAAGTCCACGAGCAGCACGCGACGACCCAGCTCGGCCAGCGCGGCGCCCAGGTTGATGGTCGTGGTGGTCTTGCCGACGCCGCCCTTCTGATTGCAGACGGCAGCAATCCGGGCCGGGCCGTGTACCAGCAGCGGCGCAGGCTCAGGGAAGACCGGTCGTGGCCGCCCCGTTGGGCCTAGCTGACCCGGCCTTAGCTCGAGGACTTGGGATGCTGCCACGGCACCGCACCTCCTGGCGGCTAGCGCACAACGCGCCCACTGGCACGGGACTTTAGGACCTGGGCGGGGCACCGGCAAGCCGACGCACCGGTCGGCGCCCAAATCGACCGGATGCGACATCTGACCGTAAGTCACCGGCTGATGTCGGTTTCGGGAGGGCGATACTCCCGCCGCGGCCGCTGACCATGGCCTCCGCCGCTGCCACCCAGCGAGCGATGCGCCCTGGTCAGCCGATCGCGCGGGGATGCGCCGACGCGTACACCTCGCGCAGTGTGTCGACGGTCACCAGCGTGTAGACCTGCGTCGTGGTCACCGACGCGTGACCGAGTAGCTCCTGCACGACCCGGACGTCGGCACCGCCGTCGAGTAGGTGCGTCGCGAACGAATGGCGGAGCACGTGCGGCGAGACCTCGGCGAGGCCGGCCCTCGTGGCGGCGGCCCGCAGCGCTCCCCACGCGCCCTGCCTGGTCAGCCGGCCGCCGCGGGCGTTCAGGAACAGCGCGGGGCTCGGCTGACTGCGGCCCGAGGCGGCAGCCAGGGCCGGCCGGGTCCGCACCAGGTAGGCGTTGACAGCCTCGGCCGCGAAGCTGCCGACCGGCACCAGCCGCTGCTTGCCGCCCTTGCCGCGCAGCCGGACGGTGCTCACGAGGGGGGGCGACCCCCCAGCACCCCCCGCACGGCTGACGAGAGGGGGCGACCCCCCAGCACCCCCCGCACGGCTGACGAGGGCGGGCGATCTGCCGGAACCCGCGGGACCAGCCGACGGTGCCCTCGTCAGATCCAGGTCGTCGACGTCCAGGCCGACGGCCTCGGAGATGCGCGCGCCGGTGGCGTACAGCAACTCCAGCAGGGCCCGGTCGCGGAGCGCGGCCGGGCCCACTCCTGCGGCGTCCAGCAGCCGGGTCACGTCGAGAACCGAGATCGCCTTAGGCAGCCGCCGCGGCGGCACCGGTGGGCGGACGGGCCTGGCGGGATCGTCAGCGGTCAGCCCCTCCGCGAGCGCGAACGCGTGCAGCCCGCGCACCGCAACCACGGCGCGGCCTGCCGAGCTGGCCGCGAGCGGCGGGTGCTCGGCGTCGCCCTCACGCAGCCCGGCGAGGTAGTCGGCGACGTCCGTCGTCGTCACGTCCTCGATCTGGGTGCATCCCGCTGCGATCAGGGTCGCCGCGTAACGCTGCAGGTCCCGTCGGTACGCCTGCAGCGTGTGCGCGGCGAGACCCCGCTCCACGGTCAGGTGGTCGAGATAGCGCCGGATTGCCTCGGCCAGCGTGGTCAGGTGAGCACGTCCGCGAGCGGCACGGCAGGCAGGCCGTGGGCCTCGGCGACAGGCGCGCAGGTCACGCTCCCCGCGTACGTGTTGAGGCCGGGCGCGAACGAGGGGTCAGCGCGCAGCGCCTCCCGCCAGCCGAGGTTCGCAATCTCCAGTGCGTACGGCACGGTCACGTTGGTGAGTGCGTACGTCGAGGTGTGCGGCACCGCGCCCGGCATGTTCGCCACGCAGTAGAAGACCGAGTCATGCACCCGGTAGGTCGGCTGCGCGTGCGTCGTCGGCCTGCTGTCTTCGAAGCAGCCGCCCTGGTCGATGGCGATGTCGACCAGGACCGAGCCCGTTTTCATCCGCGCGACCAGATCGGAGCTGACCAGCTTGGGCGCTCGCGCACCCGGCACCAGCACGGCGCCGATGACCAGGTCGGCGTCGATACAGGCGCGCTCGATCTCGTAGGCGTTGGACGCAACGGTCTGGCAGTGGCCCTGGTAGATGGCATCGGCCTGGCGCAGCCTGGTGATGTTCTTGTCGATCAGCAGCACCTCGGCCTGCATACCGAGGGCGATGGCGGCCGCGTTCATGCCCGACACCCCAGCCCCTAGCACTACAACCTTGGCGGCGTAGACGCCGGACACGCCGCCCATGAGCACGCCGCGGCCGCCGCCGTCCGCCTGGAGGTGATGGGCGCCGACCTGCGGCGCCATCCGGCCCGCCACCTCAGACATCGGCGCGAGCAGCGGCAGCGAGCCGTCGGGAAGCTGGACGGTCTCGTAGGCAATCGCGGTAACCTTCGACGCGAGCAGCGCGTCGGTGCACGCGCGGCTCGCCGCGAGGTGCAGGTAGGTGAACAGCACCTGGCCCGGTCGCATCCGGTGGTACTCCTCGGCGACCGGCTCCTTCACCTTGAGTATCAGGTCACCGGCCTGCCAGACGTCGTCAGCGGACGGGAGGATCTTGGCCCCGGCCGCGACGTAGTCGGCGTCCGGTATCGCCGAGCCGACGCCCGCGTCCTGCTCGACGTAGACGTCGTGGCCGTCGTTGACGAACTCGTGCACGCCCGCAGGCGTTATCGCAACGCGGTATTCGTGGTTCTTAACTTCCTTGGGAACGCCAACCCTCATGTGAGCTCAAGTCCTTCCTCGCCGGTGATCCGCCATACGTGGTCAGAGGCCGAGGCCCTCAGGCTCATCAGGCTGGCGAAGCGCCCGGTAGCCACCGGCCCGGGCCGCAAACGCAGACAAGATACCCACCATCGCCACGCCATTGTGCAAGTCGCCTGACAGGATTCCCTGAACTGCCTCGTCCAGGGGCACCCAGGCCACCGTCAGGTAGGCCTCCTCATGCTGCCGAACATACTCGCGTTGCTCGGCCGGGACCACGGTAAGATCTCTGGCCAGGAACACGCGCAGCCGCTCGGTGCTGATGCCGGGGGAAGACAGGTAGTCGGCCAGTACTCGCCAGTCAGCGGCCTGGCAGCCAGCCTCCTCCAGCAGTTCCCTGCGTGCGGTCTCGATCAGTGCCTCGCCGTCCACGTCACGCAGGCCAGCCGGGATCTCCCAGAGCGTCGCCGCGGCGGGGTGCCGGTACTGGCGGATCAGCAGCACGCGATCCCGCTCGTCCAGGGCCACGACCGCGACCGCGCCCGGATGCTCCACAACCTCCCGGCAGATCACCTCGCCGTCCGGCAAGGCCACGGCGTCGGTGCGGACGGTCACGATCCGGCCGGTGGCCTCGATCGACGACCGCGTGACCGGCCAGCTGCCGGCCTCGTCCCTGATGTCGGCCACCGCCGTCGCTATTTTCCGCGCGGTCTCAGGCAGTCGCCACTGACCGCCCGGCGCCGGCGGCCACCGCGTCAGGCACCCGTCTCGCCCGGCTGCACTCCAGCGCGGCCGCTACAAGGCCGGCGAACAGCGGGTGCGGGCGGGTCGGCCTGGACAGCAGCTCCGGGTGTGCCTGGGTGGCCACGAAGAACGGGTGCACGCTCGGGGGCAGCTCCACGAACTCGACCAGCCGTCCATCCGGTGACAGTCCGGAGCAGCGCAGCCCGGCCCGTTCCAGCTCGTCGCGGTAGGCGTTGTTGACCTCGTAGCGGTGCCGGTGCCGCTCCTCGACGACGGTCTCGCCGTACAGGTTCGCCACCACGCTGTCCTCGGCCAGCACGGCCGGGTACAGGCCGAGCCGCATGGTGCCGCCCATGTCGCGCTGCCCGGCGACGACGTCCTCCTGGTCGCTCATTGTCGCGATCACCGGGTACGGCGTCTGCGGGTCGAACTCGGTGCTGTTGGCGCCCGTCAGGCCGGCGACGTCCCGCGCGACCTCGATCGCCATGCATTGCAGGCCGAGGCACAGGCCCAGCACCGGGATGCCGTTCTCGCGCGCGTGCCGCACCGCGCCGATCTTGCCCTCGATGCCGCGCACGCCGAAGCCGCCGGGCACCAGCACGCCGTCCACGTCGGCCAGGTGCCGCGCCGCGCCTTCAGGCGTCTGACAGTCGTCGCTGGTCACCCACCTGATG
>JASHSZ010000289.1 GCA_030040815.1 Streptosporangiaceae bacterium | reverse complement strand
AGCGCGCTGGCTGCGGCCACGACCAGCTCGCCCGCACGCAGGCCGCGCGCACGGCCAGCCTCGCTGACGGCCACGACCACGGTCGGCCGCCCGTCGGCGGTGCCGATGGCCGCGACAACGCCCGGCCGGTCGGGCGGTATCCGGCCGCGGATGTCCAGCGCCACCTTCCGGATCTGGTCGGCGGTCACTCCGTCGGGCGCTCGGTAGGCGACCAGGGCCGCACCGGCTATGTGCTCCGCGCGGTCGGCGAGCTCGGCGGCGCTGCCGAGCAGCTGAGCTGACCGAAGCTGCTCTAGGTCGCGCTCCGCCTCGCGCAACCGGGTGACGATGCCGGAGATGCGCTCTGGCAGCTCCTCCCGGCGCGCCTTGAGCTGCTCCGACAGCTGGCTGACCAGCACACTTTCCCGGGCCAGGTAGCGGAACGCGTCGATGCCCACGAGTGCCTCAACCCGGCGCACGCCGGATCCGATCGACGATTCGCCGAGGATCTTGATCAGCCCGAGGTTGCCAGACCGGGCGACGTGCGTGCCGCCGCACAGCTCACGGGAGTAATCCCCGACCTCGACCACGCGCACCTGGTTGCCGTACTTCTCGCCGAACAGCGCGAGTGCGCCCATCGCCCGCGCTTCGTCCAGCGACGTGTGGAAGGCCCGCACCTCCAGGTCACCGATTAGGACGTGGTTGACCTCTTCCTCGGCCGCGGTGAGCACGGACGCGGCGACCGAGCCGAGCGCGGTGAAGTCGAAGCGGAACCGGCCAGGGGAGTTCTCCGACCCAGCCTGCGCCGCCGACTCGCCCAGCAGGCCGCGGAAGGCACGGTGCACCAGGTGGGTCGCGGTGTGCGACCGCGAGATGGCCCGGCGCCGCTCGATATCGATCTCCGCCCGCGCCATCGCGCCGACCACGATCTCACCCGCTGTGACCGTTCCCCGGTGCACGATCAGGCCGGGCACCGGCGACTGCACGTCGGTCACCGCGATCACGGCGCCGTCGCCCGCAGCGCTTCCGGCTGTGGTGATGACGCCGTTGTCGGCCAGCTGGCCGCCGCCTTCGGCGTAGAAGGGCGTCCAGTCGAGTACCACCTCGACGGCCGTGCCCGCGCCGGCCGACGGCACCAGGGCGCCGCCCACGATCAGGCCGACGACGGTGGCATCGCCGGCCACCTCGTCATAGCCGGCGAAAGTGACCCGGCCGACCTGCTCGAGCACACGCGCGAACACCGAGATGTCGGCGTTGCCGGTCTTCTTGCCGGCCGCGTCGGCCTTGGCTCGCTGTCGCTGCTCGGCCATGAGCCTGCGGAACTCGCCCTCGTCGACGGCGAGGCCCTGCTCGGCTGCCATCTCCAGGGTCAGGTCGATCGGGAAGCCGTAGGTGTCGTGCAACTGGAACGCCTGACTCCCGCGAATGGTCTCGCCGCCGGCCCGGCGGGTCTCCTCCACCGCGGCGTCGAAAATCGCGCTGCCGGTGCGCAGCGTGGCAGCGAAAGCCGTCTCCTCCGCGTCGATCACGGTGTGAATGTGCGGCGCGTCCCTGATCAGCTCGGGGTACTGAACGCCGAGCGCACCGATGGCGACGGCGGATAGCTCGTGCATAAAGTTCTCGTCCGGGCCGCGGGCATAGCCACTGGCGCCGTAGCCGCCCCGCTGGGCGCCGGACAGTAGCCGCAGCTTCTGCATGCAGCGCCGCAGGATCCGGCGCAGCACGTAGCCGCGGCCCTCGTTGGACGGGATCACGCCGTCCGCCACCAGCATGACGGCGGTCCGCACGTGGTCGGTGACCACCCGGAGCGCGACGTCTGAGCGCTGGTCGACGCCGTACGGCTGCTCGGTGAGCTCGGCCGCCCGCTCCAGCACCTGCCACATCGTGTCGATCTCGTAGATGTTGTCGACGCCCTGGAGCAGCGCGGCCATCCGCTCCATGCCCATGCCGGTGTCGATGTTGCGCGAGGGCAGGTCGCCGACGACGTCGAAGTCGGTCTTCGCCCGCACCGCCCCGAGCTGGTACTGCATGAAGACCAGGTTCCAGACTTCGAGGTAGCGGTCTTCGTCGACCACCGGGCCGCCCTCGCGGCCGTACTCGGGGCCGCGGTCGTAGTAGATCTCCGAGCACGGCCCGCCGGGCCCCGGCACCCCCATGTGCCAGTAATTGTCGCCCAGGCCGCGGCGCTGGATCCGGGCCTCAGGGACGCCGACGACGTCCTGCCAGGTCTTGGCCGCCTCGTCGTCGTCGTGCAGGACGGTCACCCACAGGCGGCCCTCGGGAAAGCCGAAGCCGCCGTCGGATTCCGGGCGGGTCAGCAGGTCCCAGGCAAACGGGATGGCCTGCTCCTTGAAGTAGTCGCCGAAGGAGAAGTTGCCGAGCATCTGGAAGAACGTGCCGTGCCGCGTCGTCCTGCCGACCTCATCGATGTCCGGCGTTCGCACGCACTTCTGGCAGGAAGTGGCCCGCCGGAACGGCGGCGTCTGCTGCCCGAGGAAGTACGGCTTGAACGGCTGCATCCCCGCGTTGACCAGGAGCAGCGTCGGGTCGTCGGCGACCAGGCTGGCCGAGGGCACGATGGTGTGTCCGCGCTGCTCAAAGTAGCTAAGGAAACGGCGGACGATCTCTGCCGACTCCATGAGGGCCCATCCTTCACCTAGGGGCGACCCGGCCGCCGCGACCGGGAACGGAACTCTCAGGGCGCGGCGCGGCCCTGGTCGCTGCCTGGATCAGCCGGATGTCCGGTTGCTCCGACTTCCGAGGTTACGGGCTAACTCCCGGTGGTGCAGTTCCAGATACTCTGCCACGCCGTCGCGCACGTCCCTGACAAAGGCCGCGGTAGCGGCGATCTTGGCCGCGGTGCTCGCCTGCCGACTGGCCGAGTCGGGGTGGCCCGCCCCGGCCGGCCGCACCGTCGCCGGTCCGCGGACTGCCCGCCGTGTCGCCCTGCCCGTCCCCCCGCGGTGCTGGCCGACGGGGACGGCCCCCCGAGACCCCCCGCGGGCCAGGCTGTCGACCATCCGGTTGGCGCGCCGGTAGCTGGCCACGCCGATTACGGCGCCGGCCACCAGCCACAGGCCGCGCCGCATCACCCGCGGCCCCCTGCCCTGACGCCGGGGGGCGGCGGCCGACGCGGCGAGGCCACTAGCGCGGCCTGCGGCGGCACTTCCGGAACCCGTCCTGTGCTGTCCGCGCTGTCTGCGGTGCCGTTGTTGACAAGCGCTGCGGCCGGCACAGTCCGGCGGACGAGCATCGCCCGGCGTACTCCGTACGACAGCGCGGACAGCCCGGTCAGCGGCGCGCCGACGGCATCCGCGAGCATCCTGGCGAGTCCGGTCAGCGCTGTGACGTGGCCGGAGAGCTCGGCCATGTTGGCCGTCACCTGATCCATGCTCGCGGTGATCGAGTCAGTCCGCGCCAGCTGCTCGTTGGTGCGGTCCACGGCCGCCTGGGCGTGCTCCAGCAACTGGTCAGCGCGTCCGGAGTAGGTGGTGACCAGCCGGGTCAGCGCGGACGTCAGCCGGGCGAGCTTGATCACGACCGCCACCGCCGCGCCCGCGAGCACGGCAACGGATGCCGCGGCGATCAGCGCGGCCAGCTGGCCGGCGCTCATCTGCGCCCGCTCCTCATAGCCTGCCCCTCCTTCACCCCGTGGCCCGGCCGCCTGTCGGCTCCCCTGTCGGTGTCGACCTGCGCCTGACCCTATCGCGGGCAGCCGCAGCGCCGCCGGCCTGCCAGCGATCCGAGCCGATCGGCGTCGAGGTCGTGGCAGTCTTCCGGGTGGCTACAGCTCGTGCGATCTGGGCGCGAGGGTCTCGCCGCTGCGAGATCAGCGGTCAGATACTCCGCTACGGCGGCGGCTGACTGGCACCATCCGGGTCGCCGTCCAGGATCGAGCGGATCCGCTCGGAGCGCTCGGTGACCCGTGCCTCCCCGCCCCGCGTCGTCGGCTCGTAGTAGCGCCGTCCGGCCAGGTCGTCGGGCGCGTACTGCTGCGTCACCACGCCGGCCGGGTCGTCGTGGGGGTAAACGTAGCCCTTACCGTGGCCGAGCCTGGCCGCGCCGGGGTAGCTGGCGTCGCGCAGGTGCATCGGCACCGGTCCGGCCAGGCCCTGCTGGACGTCGGCGCGCGCGGACAAGATGGCCTTGGCGACGGCGTTGGACTTCGGCGCGAGCGCGATGTGGATGACGGCCTGGGCGAGGTTCAGCTGCGCCTCGGGCAGGCCGACGAACTCGACAGCCTGCGCCGCCGCGACCGCCGTCTGCAGCGCCGTCGGATCGGCCATGCCGACGTCCTCGCTGGCGTGCACGATTAGCCGCCTGGCGATGTACCGCGGGTCCTCCCCCGCCTCGATCATCCGGGCCAGGTAGTGGAGGGCGGCGTCGGCGTCGCTGCCGCGCATGCTCTTGATGAACGCGCTGATCACGTCGTAGTGCTGGT
>JASHSZ010000288.1 GCA_030040815.1 Streptosporangiaceae bacterium | reverse complement strand
GGGCGTCAGCGCTCGTTCGGTGGACGTGTACCAGCTGACGAACTCGGCCCGGGCGCTCGGCCGTCCCGCGGCCAGGCCTGAGCAGCACCGCGTCCCGGCTTCCGGCGGCCACTCCGTGCCGTGCCTGGTGTACCGGGGCGCGCCGGACGGCGATGCCGCCGTGGATGGATCCGCCGTCGTGGTGGTCCACGGCGGGCCCGAGGGCCAGGCTAAGCAGACCTTCAACATCGACGTGCAGGCGCTGGCAGCCGCCGGTCACACCGTCCTGGTACCGAACGTTCGTGGCTCCGCAGGTTACGGCAAGAGCTGGTATTCAGCCGATGACAAGCACCGTCGGCTGGACTCGGTCGCCGACCTGGCAGCGTTGCACGCCTACCTGCCGAAGCTGGGCATCGATCAGGACCGCGCGGCGCTGTGGGGCGGCTCTTACGGTGGCTACATGGTGCTTGCCGGGCTTGCGTTCCAGCCGGAGCTGTGGGCGGCCGGGGTCGACATCGTCGGCATCGCCTCATTCGTCACATTCCTGGAGAACACCTCGGCCTATCGCCGGGCTTACCGCGAGCGCGAGTACGGGACCCTGGCCGACGATCGTGAGTTCCTGCTGTCGGTGTCGCCGCTGGAGCGGGTTGCGGAAATCCGGGCGCCGCTGTTCCTGATCCATGGTGCCAACGATCCGCGGGTGCCGCTCAGCGAGGCCCAGCAGATCTACGCGGCCCTGACCAGCCGCGGTCGGGAGTGTCACCTCCTCGTCTACGGCGACGAAGGGCACGGGCTGGCGAAACGCGCGAACCGGCTCGACGCCGTTCCCAAAGCAGTGGAGTTCCTGGCCAAGCATCTTTCGGCGCAGCACAGCTAGCGGCGGTCAGGCCATGGCTCCCGCCGCCCGGTCTGTGGTCAGCGGGCGGCGCAGCGGCTATTAGTCCGGCCACACGGCGCGATCGACCTCACACAAGCCGCCCGGCCTCGGCGATGAGCCCCTGCAGGACCTGCCCGGTTCGCCGGGCCCGGCCTGCCCACCACTGCGCTGTCACATCGGAGGTCGCGCGAGCCTGGTGGCGCCGCTGCCAGCGAAACGCCTCGGCCGCGAGCCAGGCCGGCGTGCCGCGCGGATCCTGCTCGATCATCGCCCGCAAGGTGAAGCGGCGCTCCCCGATGCGGTGCCCGACGCCCGCCTGACGCGCCCCGAGCGCGACCCGGTGCCGGGTGAGGATCACGCCGCTGCGGACCGGGATCGTCAGCGCCTCGGTCATCTCCCGCAGTTCTTCCCCCGCGTTGGCGTCGAGGGCGGGCGGTGCTGAGCGGAGCGCGAGCGGCAGCGTGGGCATGGCTGGCTGGCGAGTGGCCTCGACGGCGATGACCTGGCGCAGCAGCACCGCCCACGCGGCGAGGGTCGGCGCCGGCACGTCGGTCACCGCCTCGAGATAGGCGGGCAGCCAGGGCTGCAGATGCTCCCAGAAGAGCGTTGCCAGCGTCCTGGCCAGCGCGGCGCGGGTCGCCGGACGCCGCGCGGATGCCACCGCCTGGCCCAGGCTGGCGTAGAGGCCAAGCAGCGCGGCCAGGTGGTCGGGCTCGGCCGGCGGGTCGATCTCGAGGACGCGCCAGAATCCGGCCACCCGGTCAGCGCCCTCGCCGCCGAGCGCCCCGTCCGGCCCGAGATAGACCGCGGCATAAGGCGGCAGGTTGAGCACGAATACGTCGGTGAGCTCAGCGTCGCTGGGCGCCTTTAGGCCAAGAGCACCGGCCGCAGCACGCGCCGCCTGCGGCGAGTCGGCTACGGCGCCGAGCGCGCGGATCAGCTCGCAGCGATCGGCCGCAGCGTCTGTCATGGGGCCCGATCCTGGCCAGAACTCAGCGAGGGCAGCCGGAAGGCGTCCGCAGTCGGCCTGAGCGGACGCATCAGCCACTTCGGTCGCCGCGTGCCGTCCGGCGACACGGTCCCGGCAGGGCGGGTCAGGGCCAGCCATTCGGCGTAGACCTCGCGGGCCTTGCTGGTATCAACGGCGATGTCGCCGTGCGCGTCGGTGGCGAGCGCCGGGCGCACCCGGACGGCCTGGTGCCAGCAGTGCATGCCGGAGATCGGATCGGGTTGCACGGGGAACGTCAGGTTCTGGTGGACGCCGGTGTCGGACCACCAGATCCGGGCGGTGTCGGGATCAGCTGACTTATAGCCGCGTACGCGGCCGATCGCGTGCATGAACCAGCCGTCGCTGCCGCGCTGCAAGTCCACGGTTGCCAGCAGGCCACCCGTTCCCACCTGGTCGTGGCCTGACAATTTCCACCGTCCCATGTGGTGCGAGCAGGCGACGACGCCGGGCCGAATGCCCTCGGTGAGCCAGGCTTTGGCCACGAAGTACCCGATCCGCGTCTCCACGCGCACCAGATCTCCGGTCCGGCTGACACCGAGCCGGGCGGCGTCGATGGGATGGATCCAGACCGGGTTGGTGTGGGACAGCTCGTTCAGCCACTTGCTGTTCGCCGACCGGGTGTGGATCTGGGTGGGCAACCGGAACGTCGACAACAGGACCAGCTGATCGGGCGCAAGCCGGGAGGGGTGCACGTGGCTGCGGATATAGCCGGGGAGCGCGTGCTCGGGCCACCCCCATGCGGCCAGCGTCGCGGACCAGAACTCCAGCCGGCCCGACGGGGTAGGGAATCCGCGGCGCACGACCCCGTCGACCAGGACGCCAGCTGCCCGGCGGCCGGCGGCGTCAGGTTCCGGCGCGCCCGCGGGGGCCATGTTCGGACCAGGCGCCGCAGCGGCTGATGTGTACACCCGCCCAAGCGGGGTGGTATGCACGTCGGTGAGTTCGGCGGCCGGGACCTCCTGCTCATGCACGGCACCCTGGCCGCGGGTGATCTCGAACGCGCCGTAGCGGCGCATCCACGCCAGCGGAGCCAGCCCCTCAGCCGCCGCGCGCTCGGGCAGGCCCGGCACCGAGTGCTCGAACATCCACTCGTAGTACTCCTCAACGGTGAGCTTGTCGCCAGGCCGTTTCCGTGACTCGTAGTACCGGCGGATGCCGAGCGACCCGTCCGGGTCGATTCGCCAGGAC
>JASHSZ010000039.1 GCA_030040815.1 Streptosporangiaceae bacterium | reverse complement strand
ATGGCGACGCTGTTCAGTTATGCGTTGTATGTCGGCTTTCTGCGCCTGCAGCCCTGTGATGCTACTGGGGAGTAGTGATCTGCGTCTCATCGCGAAACCTACCCGGGGCGCCTCACGTCAGATCCCGTAACTCCGCGCTGGCCACCCCCGGCCAGCGGCGAAGACCCCGACGGAAGGAAGCCCATGCGCAACCCTGTCCGACTGCCTGGCGCCCTTGCTGGTCGCAAGACGATCGTCACCGTCGCAGGCACGGCAGCTGCCCTCGTGGGTATCGGCACCGCTAGCGCGGCCACCCTGGCATCGACTTCCCACCCATCCATCAGCCACGCGATGCACGTCACGCCCCGAAACGACGCGACTTCGCGGCCTGGAGTGACGACCGCCGCGGCCAGCACGCAGCGTTCGCAGGCCACGACTGCGGCACCCGCCGCGCCGCAGACCTGGCAGCAGATCGAGCAGACCGTCGCGCAGCAGACCAACCCCGGTGAGCCCGCGGCCGCCAACCAGCTGACGCCGGCCGGCACGTCCGGCACGCAGAACTCGATGCCGATCTCCGGCCCGCAGCTGGCCAACGCGACGACGATCGTCCAGCAGGCGCTGGACAAGGGGATGGGCGTGCGGTCGGCGGTGATCGCGGTGGCGACCGCCATGCAGGAGTCGCAGCTGCAGAACATCAACTACGGGACCAGCGATTCGCTCGGCCTGTTCCAGCAGCAGCCGAACGATGGCTGGGGCACGGCCCAGCAGATCCTCAACCCGACCTATTCGGCCGACGCATTCCTCGGCGCGTTGCAGCAGTACCAGGCCAGCAACCCCGACTGGGCCACGCAGCCGCTGTGGGCCAACGCGCAGGCCGTGCAGAAGTCGGGATACCCGACGGCCTACGCCCAGTGGGAGAGCCAGGCAGCCCAGCTCGTGCAGCAGATCGTGACCCAGGTTAAGTAACCCCCCTGACCCCGGCCGGCCAGCGCGCGCAAGGCCGCTGGCCGGCCGGCCCAACTCGCCGGGCGGCGCGGTCCGGCGCCCTGCGGCTCACAGCGACAGGCCGTGCTCGAGGTAGGCCAGTGCGCGGTCGATACGCGCGAACAGGTCGGCGACGTCGAGCATCGCCTCCGGCTGCCATGTTTGCGAGGTTTCCGGGACGGTGACCGACATGATGACGCCGATGAGCGCGCCAGCGACGGTGCGTACCTCGAAGTCGTCGGAGCGCCGGCCGGTGCGCAGCGCGATCGCGTCGGCGATCTGGTTGATGGTCCGGACAAACTCGTCGATCGCCCTGGCGCGTATCTCCGGGATGATCGCGGTCAGCTCGATGGTCTCCCGGAACCGTGCTAGGTCGTCCGGGCTCAGCGACGCGTAGGTCTGCGCCGCAGCGGCGCGGAACGCCGCGATGGGCCCGAGGTCGGGCGGCTGGGCGTCGAGCGCCCCGCGGGAGATCACGTCGAAGTCGTCCTGCAGGACGACGTCCTCCTTGGTCGGGAAGTACCGGAAGAACGTGGCGGGTGATACCTCGGCCGCATCCGCGATCTGCTCGACCGTGGTCGCGTAGTAGCCCTGCTCCCGGATCAGCCGGAGCGCGTGCTGCCGGATAGCAGCACGCGTCCTGGCCTTCTTGCGTTCGCGCAGGCCAACCGGTCTGGCAGGCTCGCTCATGGCCGTCATTCTGCCCCGGCCGAGCCCGCCCGTGAACCCGCGACATCGCCCGTCGCCATCTCTTCGTCGGCCGACCCCGCCGCTTCGCCGGTCTCAGCCGGTCCGGTCAGGCGGCGGGGCAGGAACAGCGCTGCTAGTACCGCCGACGCGATCGCGATCCCGGCGCAGGTCCACAGCATCGCATCGACGCCACTGGCGAAGGCCTGGTGCACTGCGGCAAGCAACTGCGGCGAGTGCAGCCGCTCGGCGACCTCGACACCCGTCCCCACGCTGCCCCGCGCGAGTGTCGCGACGTCGGACGGCACGCCGGACAGGGTCAGCTTGCTCCGGTACACCGTGGCCAGCGCGGTGCCAAGCACCGCGATGCCGATTGTCGCCCCCACCTGCCTGGCCGCGGTCAGCAGTGCCGAGCCGGATCCGCTGCGCTCTGGGCTCAGCGCGCTGAGCGCGGCGTTCAGCAGGGTCGGCATCGCCAGCCCGAGGCCGAAGCCGGTCGCTGCGAACCACGCAGAGGTGAAGCCGGTGCCACTGGCCGGGCTCGTCGCCGTGCCGATGGCCAGGGCCACCGCCATGACCGCGAACCCGGACGAGCCGATCGGCCGCGGGCCGAGCAGCGGCGGCTTGTCGGGGCCGCCGTCGCGCGACTTGCGCACGCTCTGCAGCCGCTGGCCCAGGCCGAGCCCGACGACCAGCCCGCCGATCAGCGGGAGCAGCCTGATCCCACTGCCCAGCGAGTCCAGGCCGCGGACGTCCAGGAAGAACTGCGGCATCGCGAACGTCAGGCCGAAGAGCGCGAACGAGATCATGGTCGCCAGCGCCGTCCCCCAGCTGAAGCCCGCCGAGCGGAACAGCTCCAGGTCCACCAGCGGCAGCCACCGTGATCCCCTGATGGCCCGTTCCCAGACGATGAACAGGCCGAGCATCCCGGCTCCTGCCACCATGGTCGTGACGGCGGTCGCGTCCGACCAGCCGTCGTCGCCGGCCCGGATGACGCCGTACGTGAGGGCCGCCAGCCCCGCGCTCGAGATGAGCACGCCCACCACGTCGATGCGGAACCGTGCCAGGCCCCGCGACTCCGGCATCAGGAACGTCACCGCGGCGAGTGCAATCAGCACCAGTGGCACGTTGATCAGGAAGACCGAACCCCACCAGAAGTTGTCGAGCAGCCAGCCACCGAGGATCGGGCCCAGCGGGTAGCCAAGGAAGGTCGCGCCGCCGACGATGCCGATCGCGCGCGGCCGCTCCTCCGGCGTGAACATCACCGGCAGCACCGCGAGCGCGAGCGGCAAGATCACGGCTGCCGCGAGGCCCAGCACCGCGCGGGCCGCGATCAACTCGCCGGTCGTCCTGGAGTATGCGCAGGCTAGCGACGCGACGCCGAAGAGGATCAGGGCGCCGGTCAGCAGCCGCTTGCGGCCGAGGCGGTCGCCGAGCAGGCCGGCCGGAAGCAGCGCACCGGCGAGCACCAGGCTGTAGGCATCGACGAACCACTGCAGGTCGCCAGTCGTTGCGTGCAGGTCCACTGACAGCGTCGGCAGGGCCAACGAGAGGACGAACAAATCGAGGCCGACCACGAGCACGCTGAGCGCCAGCGCGCCAAGCGCCCACCAGCGCCTGGTGCCGATCGCAACCGGGACCTGAACCTCGGCCATGACGGGCCTCCTCCTCGGCGGGTCTGGGGTCGCCCCCAGGCAAAGATCGGCGCGAGTGACTCTGATATGAGAGAGACTATCAAAAGCGATCTGCTTTCGCAATATCCTAGGTGCGGGCCACGGCAGGGAACCGCGGTCCCTGCCGACGCGGCCGTCCGCATGAACGCCGCATGCGGGGGAAGCTGCATCGCATGAAGGTCGTTAGGCCGCTAGCCTGACGGCGGTTTCGTGGGGTTGACTAGAAGCCTGCGATGCGGAAAGGAGCGCGTGAGGTGTCCGCGCGGAGAATCGTCGTGGGAGTCAGCGGATCAGCTGGAAGCCTGCAGGCCCTGCGGTATGCGGCGGAGCTAGCCAGGGCCGACGGCGCCGTGCTGGCGCCCGTGCTGGCCTGGACGCCGCCCGGCGGCGACATGGCCGACCGCCACTATCCAAGCCGGGAGCTGCGGCGGGTGTGGGTCCAGGCAGCGTGGGACCGGCTCTGGCGTGCGATCGAGCTCGCCTTCGGCGGGCCGCCTGCCGACATCGCGTTCAGCCCGGAGGTGATCAGGGGCGACGCGGGCCAGGTTCTCACCGAGGCCGCGGCCCAGCCTGGCGACATCCTGGTCATCGGTGCCGGGCGGCACGGGACGCTGCGCCGGTTGCTGGCCTGTCACGTCAGCAGGTACTGCCTTGGGCACGCGTGCTGCCCGGTCGTTGCGGTGCCGCCGTCAGCGCTGGAATCCGAACTGCACGGGCTGCACGGCTGGCGGCTCCGACACCGCCTGCATCCAGAGAGCGCGGGGCTGCACGTCGCCGACGCGTAGCCGCGGGGCGGGGGCGCGCTCGCGGCCGGGCCGCGGGAGACTGGAATTTGACCAGCCCGAGTGAAGGAGTCAGCGATGCCAGAGCCACAGGGTGAGGAACTCGCCAGAGTGCGGGCACGCCGCGAAGAACTGCGCCAGAAGTACCTGCGGCCGCTGGCTGAGCGGCCGGCCAGCACCGTCAGCGGCGTGCACCACCTGGCGCTGATCTGCAAGGACACCGAGGAGACCATCAAGTTCTACCAGGAGTTCCTCGGCTTCCCGCTGGTCGAGCTGGTGGAGAACCGGGACTAC
>JASHSZ010000287.1 GCA_030040815.1 Streptosporangiaceae bacterium | reverse complement strand
GTCGGCACGTATGTGTTCTTTAACAGATCGTTTTTCCCGGACCCGGCGGCAGGCGCCGCCGCGTTCGCGGTCCTGTACGGGCCCTACTCGCTCATCGGGCCGTTCGCGGGCGTCTTCATCGACCGCTGGTCACGGCGCCAGATCCTGACCTACTCGGCCCTGCTCAGGTCCGTTTTCGTCGTGCTGACAGCGGGGCTGATGGCGAGTGGCAACAAGAGCGTCCCGCTCTACGTGGCGGTGCTGCTGGTGCTCGCCGTGAACAGGTTCTTCCTGTCCGCGCTCTCAGCGGCGCTGCCACACGTGGTCCCCAGGGACAAGCTCGTGATGGGCAACTCGGTGTCGCCGACCCTCGGCGGCACCCTGGCCGCGGTTGGCGGGATCGTCGGGCTGGGCGTGAACGCGGCCACCGGCGACACCGAGCGCGGCGCCGCCATCACTCTGCTAGTGGCGGGCGTGTGCTATGTCGCCGCAAGCCTGGTCGCCAGGATGATGCCGCGCGACCTGCTGGGCCCGGCGCGAGAGCCCGGCCGGCCACCGGCACGCAGCCTGCTGACTGAACTCAGAGTGGTCGCACTGGGCCTGGCCAACGGCGTGCGGTACGTCATCGGGCGGCGCGGTCCGGCCGCCGCGCTGGGCGCCACCGGCGGCAACCGGTTCTTCTATGGGATCTTGTTCCTGATGTCGATTCTGCTGTACCGGAACTTCTTCTACGCCGGCGTGAAGCCGAGCATCGCTGAGACTCACTACGGCTACCTGGTCGCAGCCGTGGCGGTGGGTTATTTCTGCGCGGCGCTGGTGACGCCGCCCGCTACGCGGCGACTGGCGAAGCCGATCTACATCACCATCATGCTGGTAGCGAGCGCGCTCCTGATCGGGCTGCTCGGCGAGACCTTCACTCAGATTCCCTACATCATCATGGGCTTCGGCCTCGGCCTGGCCGGCCAGGGCATCGCGATCGGCGCCACCACGATCCTGCAGGAGCAGCTAGCCGATGACTACCGCGGGCGAGCGTTCTCCTACTACGACATGATGTTCAATGTCACGTTCGCGGCCGGCGCGCTGATCAGCGTTCCGTTCATGCCGAAGAGCGGCCACTCGCCGACGCTCATAGCGGTGATTGCCATCGGGTACGCGGTAGTGGCGGTGGTCTACTGGCTGACCGGCCGTCACTCGGCCGCGCCTGGCGTGGGCGGTAGCTCGATGCCGACCGATTTCGCCCAGCGCAGCAGTTCCTGAACCGCAGCATCATGCCCGAGCGGGCCTGCCTCGATCCGCAGCTCGCGCAGGTACGTCAAGGCGCGGCCGACCAGCGGGCCGGGGTCAATGCCCAGGATCGCCATGACCTCGTCGCCGTCCAGGTCCGGGCGGATGCTGTCCAGCTCCTCCTGCGCAGCCAGTTGCGCGATCCGCGCTTCCAGGTGGTCATAGGCCTGCGCGAGCCGCTGCGCCTTCGCCATGTTCCGCGTCGTGCAGTCCGCCCTGGTGAGCGCGTGCAGCCTGGTCAGCAGCGGGCCGGCGTCGGCGACGTATCTGCGCACCGCCGAGTCGGTCCACTCACCCTCGCCGTAGCCGTGGAACCGCAGGTGCAGCTCGACTAGGCGGCTGACGTCGTCGACCACCTCCTTGCTGTACCGCAGCTGGGTCAGCCGGTTGTGGGCCATCTTGGCGCCGACGGTCTCGTGATGGTGGAAGGCGACCTTGCCGCCCGGCAGCCGTATCCTGGTCCGCGGCTTGCCGATGTCGTGCAGCAGCGCCGCCAGCCGCAGCACCAGGTCCCGCTCGAGGCCGTACCTGGGCTCGAGCTCGATGGCCTGGCTCAGCACCGTCAGCGTGTGCTGGTAGACGTCCTTGTGCCGGAAATGCTCGTCCGCCTCCAGTTGCAGCGCCGCGATCTCGGGTAGCACCTGATCGGCCACGCCGGTTTCCACGAGCAGCGCGATGCCCGCCCTCGGGCCATCGGGCAACGGCGAGCGCAGCAGCTTGGTCAGTTCCCCCTCGATCCGCTCCGCTGAGATCTTGGGGGGCGCGAGCAGTGCGGCGAGCTCGGACATCGCCACCCGGACCTCCGGTGCCACGGTGAACCCGAGCTGCGCGGTAAACCTGGCGGCCCGCAGAATGCGCAGCGGGTCATCGCGGAAGGAATCCTGGGGCGTCCCTGGTGTGCGGAGCACTTCGCGCTGCAGGTCAGTTAGCCCGTTGAACGGGTCTACAAGCTCGTAGCTGGGCAGGCGGGCGGCCATCGCGTTCACGGTGAAGTCACGGCGGGCCAGGTCGTCGGGCAGCGACTGGCCATAGGAGACGACCGGCTTTCGGGACAGGCGGTCGTAGCTGTCGCTCCGGTAGGTGGTGATCTCAAAGTGGTCCCCGCCTTTGCGCAGGCCAACGGTGCCGAACTGGATGCCGACGGTCCAGACCTGATCGGCCCAGCCAGCTACCAGTTCCTGGATGCGAGCGGGCAGCGCGTCGGTGGTCAGGTCGAAGTCGGTGGACGTCCGGCCGAGAAAAGCGTCGCGAACCGGGCCGCCTACCAGCGCGAGCTCGTGCCCGGCTGCGGTAAAGAGCTCACCCAGCCAGGTCACGCGCGGAGACAAGGCGGACAGAATCGCAGCCGCAGCCTGGAGCTGGCGTCTGGTCAGCGGATCTCGTTCGGGCACGGGCATCGAGACTAGGTCCTGCGCGTAGCCTGTGGGAAACGGAAAAGCAGGGAACCCCGGGGGCTGCCCGCAGGATACTGCCCGGTACCAGCAGCGGCGATCACGTCGCGGGCAACCCCCGGGTACTCGGCTCGCCGCAATAACATTCTCGGCATACCTCCGTCGTGCTCCTGGACCCTCCCGGGCCTGCATCGCAGCGGCGGAGCCGCCTTGGCAGCGACGCGACAGGCTGGTGGAGATGACACGACGGGCACCCCGCGCCCTGGCGGTCGCTCTTGCGCTGGCCGTAGTGGCGGTGCCAGCCGCGCTGATCACCACTGCGGACCCGGCCGCAGCCGCGACCGCACAGGCCAGCCAGGCGTCGGCGACCGTCACGATCACCGGCCTCAGCCCGCAATGGGCCGGCCCGGGCACGACGGTGACCGTCACTGGCATCGTGACCAACACCTCGGCCACGCAGCGGCGCCTGATCGTCCAGCTACTCGACTCCAGCACTCCTGTCAGCAGCGTCGCCGAACTGCAGCAGAGCGCGGCCGGCCTCTACGCGCTGGCCGACGTGCCGCTGCCCACCGCGACCTGGGAGTCCGGCCTGCTCAGCCAGGGAGCCTCCGCGAGTTGGTCCATTCAGCTGCCGACCAGCGCCATGACGAGTTTCGGCGTCTATCCGGTCGCGGCGCAGGTCGAGGATGTCTTCGATCAGCCGCTCAACTGGGCCGAGAGCTTCCTGCCGTACGTGCCGGCCAAGAAGGGACCGTACGGCAGCACGGTGCCAGCAGCTCAGAAGGTCGCGTGGGTGTGGCCGCTCATAGACCAGCCGCTGCTGGGCGAGCCGTGGCAGAACGCGTGCTCAGGCGCGCAGGCTGCGGCGCTGGCCACGAGCCTGGGCAGCGGGGGGCGCCTCGGCCAGCTGCTCGACGCGGCCGGCGCGCCGACGGGCAGCGCTGTGACGTCGGCGGTGCAGGAGCAGGCCGTCAAGTCCGACTCGAGCCGGGCGGCGAAGGCACCAGCAGCCCGTGGACTGCAGCCCCAGAGCCTAGCCGACACTGACGGGCTGACCTGGGCGATCGACCCCGCCCTCATCGCGAACGTCAGAGCGCTTGCCAGGTGTGGTGCCAGCCAGCCGCGGTGGGCCCGGTCGGCATCGGCGTGGCTCGCCAGGCTGAAAGCCGAGACAGCGGGCCAGCCGGTGTTCGCCACGGCGTATGGCGACCCGGATATGGCGGCACTTATCGGTGCCGGCCACGCTGCTGACGTCCAGCGCTCGTTCACCTACGGTCGGTCGCAGGCCAGCCAGATCCTCGGCCTCAACCTGAGCCCGCCAGTCGCCACGACCGCGCCGACCGGCCAGGCGCAGGCAACCGGCCTGGCCTGGGCGGCTGACGCGCAGGTCAGCTACGGCACCCTGGAGGACCTGGCTGCCGCGGATGATGTCGGCACTGTCCTGATCAGCAGCTCGGCCTACCCCGCCGCGCAGACCTCGGTAGTGCGGACGCCGGCCGGCAACGGAAGCTACCTGAACGTGCTGCTGGCCAGCGACTCGCTGACGAGCACACTGAGCGCGGCCACGAGCGCGCCGGGTTCGGGGTCCGCGGCGGCTCAGGACTACCTCGCCGAGACGGCCCTGATGGTCCAGCAGGACCCGTCCGTGCCCATCATCGTCGCGCCGCCGCAGCGCTGGCAGCCGCCCGCAGGCCTGGCCGCTGACCTGCTCAGGACGACTGCGTCTGCGCCCTGGCTCAGCCCGGCCAGCCTGACGTCGCTGACGGGCGCGAAGAGCACCCCCACCGTCCAGTGGCCCAGCTCCGGCAGCGGGCCCGCCGTCAGTCAGACCGAACTGGGCCCGCTCAACGCGCTCGACCGCGACGTCACGCAGCTGCAGCAGCTGCGCGCCCGGCCAGACCCGGCGCTGTACCTGGCGGTGTCGACCGTCGAGTCCTCCGCCTACGAGGGCCGGTTCAAGGCCGCGGCACTTGCCATGATCGGGACGCTGAGCAGTCGCATCGGCCAGCAGCAGCAGGACGTGCACATAGTCGCTGCGAACCGGATCACCCTTGGCGGCCTGCGGGGCTCGGTACCCGTGTCGGTCGACAACCTGCTCGGCTATGCCGTGCAGGTGGGGCTCCGGCTCAACTACGACACGATCGGCGGCGCCAAGGTGGCGGCGTCGTCGCCCGGTATGCTCACGGTGCCCGCGCGCACTGCGGAGACGGTCAAGCTGCGGTTCTCGGCGTCGCAGACGGGCTCGACCACTGTCTCCATAACCCTGGCTACCCGCGACGGCCAGTTGCTGCCCATGCAGCCTGTGCGGATGACCGTGCAGACGACGCAGGTCGGCCTGCTCGGGATCATCATCTTTGCCGCGGCGCTCGGCGTGTTCCTGCTCGCGTCAGCGGCGCGCGCGATCCGCCGCGGCCGTCCGCGGCCGACCGCTGATGCGTCGGACAGCCCGATTCCGAGTGAGGACGAGCAGTCCGGGCACAGTACCGGGGAGCGACCACCGGATGCCGTCGAACCAGGGCACAGCGAACTGGGGACGGCGGGGACGTTCAGGCCACGATAGAGGAGACCGATGAGCACCCCTCCGTCCGAGCCTGACCCGTACCCCGGTTCCGGCGGGTCAGAGCAGGACGTCCAGGACTGGACTGTCCGTCCGGCCGTGCCTGGCTGGAATGCTGGCCAGCAGTTCTACACCGGCCCGGCGTTCGACGATACCGGCTGGCACATCGACCTGTCCGGCGTCGACTGGGGCGACGAGGAGCCGGAACCCGACGACGAGCCGGTGCCACGGCAGCGGGACCGCTCGGGTCGTCGCCGGGCCACGCTGCGGTTCCGCAACCACGGACCGCCCGGAAATGGCTACGCCCCGCCGCCGGTGTCCGCGGCCAGCCCGGCGGATATTACCCAGCACTACGCGCCGCGGCCGCCCGCTCCGGACGGCAGGCAGCCCGGCTACCCCGACTTCGACCGTGGCCCTGACGCTCCGCAGACCCGGCGCGGCCGACCGAGCGGACGTGGTCCCGACGCTGCGCCGACTGGAAGCGGCCGCCGAAGCGGACGTCACGCCCGACCGCCGGAGGCCGATGAGCAGTGGCTAGCCGGCCCCACTACCGCCCTGCGAGGCGGCGCGCCTCCACCCAGCACGACCGGGCCCCGGCCGGGTAGGCCGGCGCCGCTGCCCGGCGAGCTGCCACCGGAACCGCCCGGCCCAGGCGGCCGGCGGCCGATCGGCGTCTCAGGACCCGGCCAGGTC